>JALVWL010000084.1 GCA_027034965.1 Candidatus Omnitrophota bacterium | reverse complement strand
CTGGACCAACTATAGCCGCCTACATATATACTTGCACCTGAAACCATAATTGAATAGATATAATCATTACCACTACCCCCCAGCCAGTGGCCCCAGACTACTGTGGCACTGCTGCCATTGTCTGTCAGCTTGATTACAATACCTTCCGTACCACCGCTCTGCGTACCTGACATCGAGACCTCATCTACGCTGCTGGAAGAACTGCCGCCTCCCACATAGACACTGCTATCTGAAACCGCGATTGCTTGGACAGAATCACTACTGCTTCCCCCCAGCCACTGGCCCCAGACAAGTGTGGCACTGCTGCCATTGTCCGTCAGCTTGATAATAAGGCCTTCTGTCCATCCCCCATGCGTGCCGCTCATAGAAACCTCATCTATGCTGCTGGACCAACTAGAACCGCCTACATATATGCTGCTGCCTGAGACCGCGATCGCCTTAATATAATCGTAATCACTTCCTCCTAACCACTGCCCCCAGACGAGTGTAGCACTGCTGCCATTGTCTGTCAGCTTGATTACAAAGCCTTCCGTACCGCCGCTCTGCGTACCAGTCATCGAAACTTCATCTATATTGGTGGACCCACCATATCCCCCTACATAGATACTACCTCCTGAGACTGCGATTGCTTGGATAACATCATCCCCACTTCCCCCCAGCCACTGCCCCCAAACCACTGTGGAACTGCTACCATTGTCTGTTAGCTTAATAACGAAGCCTTCATTCCATCCGCTTTGTGTCCCAGACATAGATATCTCGTCTATACCAATAGAAAAAGCGTAACCACCTACATAGACACTGCTACCTGAGACCGCGATTGAATAGATACCATCATCACTACCTCCCCCCAGCCACTGCCCCCAGACCACTGTGGCGCTGCTGCCATTGTCCGTCAGCTTGATGACAAAACCCTCACTACTGCCGCTCTGCGTCCCTGACATCGAGACCTCATCTATGCTGGTAGAATTACTATAACCTCCTATATAGATACTATTGCCTGAGACTGTGATTGCATAGATAGAATCACCACTACTGCCTCCTAACCACTGCCCCCAGACTACCGTTGGGCTCGTTCCGTTGTCCGTCAGCTTAATCACAATACCCTCAAAGCCACCACTCTGCGCACCGGACATAGAAAGCTCATCCATACTACTAGACGTACTATAACCTCCAAGATAAATACTACCGTCTGAAATAACAATCGCTCTGATAACATCATCACCACTACCTCCTAACCACTGCCCCCAAACCACTGTTGGGCTGTTTCCATTGTCCGTCAGCTTGATGACAAAGCCCTCTTTTCCACCGCTATGCGTGCCGTAGAATTGATCCTCTGGCAGACCATCGTCTATACCTGAATAGTCCATAGAGCCTGCTACATAGATGTTATTATTATCTATAGAAATTGCATTTATCTCTTCATTATTATTACTCGGGCCCCCTACATAGCCGTCCCAGATAAGGTCAGGGTCTATCTTGATGGGATAGAGATTGGTTTCTGCATTAGCGATCAGTCTTATCTTTTTCTTTCCTATGAGCTCAAGCCTTGCTGGATGGGCCTGGCCAAATCTGTCCAGATAATACGGACGGCCTAGCTCTGCCAGGACCTCCTCTCCTGCGGTTTTCATCCCAAGGGCCTTCTCTATCCTCTGGAGCAGACCAGGATGGGAGGAGATGTCCCCACTTATCTTCAGCCCCTCCCTGCATATGTATATCCTGCCGTCTTTTTCCTTGAAATAAACTCCCTTATCTGCCTTGAGCTGCCAGATGTATTGGCTCCCTCCCTTGATATTGGGGCGCCTGACATAGATGAGCTCTCTCAAAAGGAGTCTGTCTGCCTCCTTGAGCAAGCGGTACTCTATTTTCTCTCTTCTTCCCTTATAGATAATCTTATCTTTTCTCTTTATCAGTCTGTATCTGCCGCCATTTATCAGGGCCAGAGCAAAGGAGGCAGGTCTGGCCTTGGCGGGATGGGAGCTGGCTATGCACCTATAAAAAGGTCTGCCAGAGTTGCTCGAGAAATGCACTTCTACCTGCAGATGGGCATTTTGTCCTGTCAATACTTTATGTTCAGGGCCATTTTTCCCTCTTTCCAGGAACCCAAGGTCCTGCCTCAGCTGGGTGGTATAGCTCTGACCGAAAAATGAAGTTGCAGGTATGGGAGATGCGGCAGGAGAAAGGCCATAGGCAGACTGAGAGGACAGAACAGCCAGTGACAGGATAAGACTAAATAGTTGCCTCAATCTCTCCCCCTTTTTTACTAACCCGAATTATCCATTAGAAATCTTTATCTTCCATCGCTTGGTTAATCAGCCCTCTTTTTTCTTATCTAAATTAAACTCAAAAGTCAAATCTCAAATCTCAAATCCACAACTTAAAACTTAAATCTTTTTAATTTCCCCTCTTTTTCTTTTCTTTTTATCGTCGGCCAAGCTCCCAATTCCTGCGCAACGCTTTACTCCCTGTAAATCTACCTCACCTGTGTAAATTAAAATCAGTTTTTACTTTTGAGTTGTGGTTTTTAGTTTTTAGCTTTGAGTTTTTAGTTATTTTAATTTGTCCCACAACGAGTTCCAGTATATCACAAATTCCTATTGCATAATTTGGGACGAAGGATGGAGAAAGGTAAAAAACTTCCCTCCTCCATGCTCCATTCTTTATCCTCGACTATTAAAAGCTATATCGCACCAGTGTATTCAGGGGCGAGGTTTTCGAACCTCGCATACTCCTTTATAAAGGCGAGCTGAACCACCCCTGTAGGGCCATTCCTGTGCTTGGCGACGATAAGTTCAGCCCTGCCGCGATTCTCCTCTGTTGGATAATAATATTCCTCTCGCATAAGCATTATTACCAGGTCTGCATCCTGTTCAAGCGAACCTGACTCGCGCAGGTCAGCCAGGCGCGGGCGCTTATCTTCGCGTCTTTCCACCTCCCTGGATAGCTGGCTTATAGCCAGGACAGGCAGGGAGAGTTCCTTTGCCAATAACTTCAGGGACCTGGAGATCTGGGATATCTCCTGCTGGCGGCTTTCTACTCTGCCAACGCCCCTCATTATCTGGAGGTAGTCTACTATCACCAGGCCAATATTATAGCGACTCTTCATACGCCGCGCCTTTGCCCGCAATTCGACAACCGATATCCCGCTGCTGTCGTCTATGTATATGGGGGCCTCTGATAGCTTGCCGGCGGCCATTGTCAATTTGGGCCAGTCTGATGTGGAGAGGAAACCGGTGCGGACCTTATGGGCATCTACCCTGGCCAGGGAACACAACATCCTCTGCATAACCTGCTCAGCGGACATCTCTATACTGAATATCGCCACTGGAACCCCTCTCTCAACGGCTATATGTTCAGCAATGGTGGTTGCCAGGGCACTCTTGCCCATAGAAGGTCTCGCCGCAACTATAATAAGGTCGCCTGGATGCAGTCCAGAGGTAAGTTTATCCAGCTCTATCAATCCGGTAGGAAGGCCCGTAACCGTCTCCTGTCTCTTGTACAGGTCATCTATTTGGGCAATCACCTGCTTTATTATGTCTTTTGAGGAGATGACCTCGGATCCCTTTTCTTTCTCCTGGGCGATCTCGAATATCATTTGTTCGGATATATCCAGCAGATCAGAGGCATCTACATTAAACTCGTAACAGCGGTCCATAATATTGCTGCTGGCCTCTATCAACCTGCGCAGTATATACTTTGCCCGCACTATCTCGGCGTAGTGCTTGACATTTGAGGTCGCGGGCACTACATCTGTCAAATCAGTCAGCATAGGCATTCCACCGATCTGGTCCAGCTGGCCTGCATCTTTCAGTGCACCGCTGACTGTAACCAGGTCAATGGGTCTATCGGCGAGGAATAGGTTCTTTATGGTAGCGAATATTTTCCTATGGGCAGGATCATAAAAGCTCTCCTCGCTCAACAGCTCCAGGCCCAGCCCGACTGCCTCTGAACTGAGGAGCATAGAGCCCAGGACCGCTCGTTCCGCCTCGAGATTGTGGGGCGGTAGTTTCAGGCCTTCGCTATCGAAGGCTATTTCTTTACCACCCAAACCTTCACCTCCGCCTTGACCTCAGGATGGAGGTCTATTTCAATATTGTATATACCGAGTTTCTTGATAGGCACTGGAAGGACTATCGCATCTTTTTCCACCTCTATACCCTCTTCCTTTAAGGCATTGGCTATGTGCGCCTCTGTAATGCTACCGTAGAGGGTCTCCTCCTCATTGGCCTCGGCAACTATGTTTATTGAAACCTGTGATATCTTATCTGCCAGTTCCTGTGCCTTTGCCTTTTCCTTTTCAAGTTGTTTTAAGAGGCGCTGTTTTTCCTGTTCCCACTTCTTTATATTTTCCCTAGTGGCCAGGTAGGCAATGCCTTTTGGGATGAGGTAATTCCTTGCATAGCCATCTTTTACCTTTACGACCTGGCCAGCACGGCCAAGATTCCTTGCATCTTTTCTCAGAATAACCTCTACCATCTCTATCCTCCTGCTGTGAAATTGTCGTAATTAGCGGTTCACAAACGGCAACAGCGCCAGTATCCTGGCGTTTTTAATTGCATTGGCCAATTTTCTCTGATGCTTTGCACAGGCGCCGCTGCTCCTGCGTGTCAGTATCTTGCCCTTCTCATTGATGTATTTCCTTAACAGGTTGACATCCTTGTAATCGATTACAATGGATGGATCCTTGCAAAACTGACACTCTTTCTTCTTAAATACGCGCTTTAGTTTTTTCTTTTTTTTCGAATCTTTCGCCATAGCTATATCCTCCTGACAATCGTCTAAGATTCAGACCACTATACCTACTCCAAACACCAGTTCCATCTCGTTAGACTATCAAAATGGCAGCTCGCTGTCCTCAGTGGGCCCTGCCTCTTCAAAATCAACCGCGTTGATGTATTCGTCATCAAAGGTTACAGAAGTCTCTGCAGATGGGGCGTCGTTGTAGGCCGCCACCCTAGATGCGACTCCGCTGTCTGAAGGCCTCTGAGAATCCAGGAACTGGATTCTATCTGCCCTTATCTCTATGACACTGCGCTTATCACCCGAAGATGTCTCCCAGGAACGAGACTGCAAACGCCCCTCTACAAGGATGCGTCTGCCCTTGGAGAGATACTGATTGGCCAATTCGGCCTGCTTGTTCCATACCACAACGTTTATGTAACAGGTCTCGGTCTTTCTCTCTCCTGCCTTATCCCTATACTGGGAATTTATTGCGAGCCTCAAGGTTGCCACAGGGATCCCTGTTGGGGTGAATCTCAATTCAGGATCCCTTGTAAGATTCCCTATAATGAATACCTTGTTAAACGAAACCATCTCATCCTCCCTCTAATTAGCCATAGCCTTTTCATCCTTAACAAAGAAGACAAACCTCAGTATCCTGTCATTTATCCTGAAGAGGTCTCTCACCTTATTCACTGTCTTGCTGTCCATCTTCAGGACGACCCGATAATAAAGGGCCTCTTTCTCACCATCTATCTCGTAGGCAAGCCTACGACGTTTATCCCATATCTCTTCTTCCAGAATCTCTCCGCCATTAGTGGTCAGGACTTTTTTTATCTCTTCTGTAACGGCCTCAGGCGATATATCCTGGGCCCCTGCTGCCAGGTCCTGTTCCCTGACCCGCAGTCGTATCAGAAACATACCCTCATAAACGCGTTCCATCTTCACCTCCGATAAACTTTAATACATAGTCCGCATTGTTCACCTCTGACATCAACCTTTCCCTATCGTAGTCTTGAATCCATTTATCTATAATGGCGAAGGCAGATTCAAGATACCCTGGTAAAAGCCTCTTTTGCTCCTCAGAAAATTCTTTCAGCACATATTCTACCACATCCTGCGATGATGGTCTATCCACTCCCATACGGAGCCTTGCAACTGCATTGCTGCCCAGGGCAGAGAAGACCGACTCCAGGCCTCTATGCCCGCCAGAAGAACCCTTGAGCCTCAGCCTTAGCCTGAGCCAGGGCAGGGCAATATCATCGCATATTAATAAAATATCTTCAAGCCTAATCTCTCTTATAAAATCTATAACTGCCTTACCCGTGTTATTCATATATGTATAGGGCAAAAGCAAGATGGCATCATCCAACTGCGCAGTTTTATAGGGCCTAAACAGGCCCTTGTGCCAGTTCAGGGAATGTCTGCGCGCATATTCCTCAACTGCCAGAAACCCAATATTATGCCTGGTGTATCTGTATTTAGGTGGGTAGTTACCCAAGCCTACTATAAGCTTCCTCGCCATCTCTGCCTTTCTATTTAGCAGCGGCTGTCATTATCTCTTTTATGAGGGATTTGTAGGTATCTATCTGGGGCAGGAATTCGTATTCCAGGACGTCTCTGATGGTAACCACATCCTTATCTGAAAGGGCCTGCGTCAGTCTCTCTATTATCTCCATACTCTTTTTGTGCTGTTCTTTAAAACTAATATCCGCAAAATTGAGTTTCGTATAGTCGACATCCAGGTCTCTGGCTGCCTCGTCTATCTTACGGCAGGCCCTCTCCCAGGTGTTCATAGAATTTATCACACTCATAACCGCATCCTGGTAATTCATACTGCCTGATTCAAGGAAGTGATTAACTATATCCACGGTATCCATTATAATGCTATTGGCCTCAACCAGATCCTCCAAGGCCTGTTCAAATGGCCCTGAAGTTATAAACTCAATAGTGGAAAACTCGTTTACATCACGATCTAAATAGTTTTCCAGATCTTCTTGTGGAATATCCTTACCGTCTATCCTGACAATGTCCAGGGTCCTGGCTGAATCACGGCATAGGGTCTCTACCTCTTCCAGTAGTTCACCTATCTTTGTCGGACCGTCCACCATAAATACATCGTCCCGCCCATCCAATAATATCTTCATCTGAAACCTCCTTGACTATAAATCTGCTTGCCGCGGCAAGTTCCTGAAAATACAATCTAAACTTCTCTATATCCGCCTTATCTTTCCATATCCTGCGGGAACTTAGCATTACTGCCGCGGCCTCCATTGTCTCCTCCAATATATCAATTATAACCCCATATCTGCGCAGATCAGAATACATTTGTTTGGCTTTCTCCAGATCCATATTATCCAGGAGATCTTGAGCTTGCCTTCCTATTTCTTCGGTCTGTCTAACCCAGTCTTCCACCAATCGAGTCACCTTTTCTCTGGCCTCATCTTCGAAACTATAAGCGCCCTCTCGAGAGAGGCCCGATAGATAGTCCGACATATCATCGACAAGGCCCTCTATATCCTCGACCTCTATAAACGGCATTCCGCTTATCTGCGCACCATTGCTCGCATTGAAACACCTGGCAGAGGCCTTTGAGACCTCGACTTCAAAGTGTTTTATATAGGCAAAAAATACATCATCGGTTACAACCGTTCCGTTTTTCCCTTTTACCTTTACCAGATTCCTGCCAGTGGAGAAGTCCTTTACAAAATTGGCTGCCTCGTTTACGTGGGAACCATCCTCAGAGAAACTCAAATCCAGACCAACAAATATGATATTCTCAAAACCAAGCGAAAGGGCAAGGGAAAACGCAGAATGGGCAACACTCATACCCTTGCTTATCCATCCCTTATCCCCTACCACGGGATAGAACAGGGATATTATCTTGGAATCTCTCAGCCCTGGACATACAATCCTCCCAGGAAAGTTCCTTGGTATCTTGTAGTAGACCTGGGGATCTATGACCAGTATGGTATCAAGACGTTCCATTTTATTGACCCTCTCGAAATGCATATAATTTACCTCCTGGGGATCTATGGAAATGGCAATAGAGGGCACAATGCCATTGGATATAAGTGGATATATCGCCGTATCAACGCTTATAATCGGCACCTTCCCCTGGAGTCTTCTCAATACCCCATAGGAACGTCCAAGGGAAGGTCCTGCCGCAGCAATAATCACAGATCCACCAGGTGAATGCATAAAATCCAGACCTTGCGAAGAAAGATAAAACCCCAAGTTTCTGATGATATTCTTCTGATACAGACGCCTGAAACGTACACCTGCCTCAAGATTTTTCTTGCCCCAGACAATAAGCTCACCCACCATCTTTTCCACGGCCTCATAGTAATCTCTGAATAAAAGCAGGCAGGTATCATGCCTAAGGACCGTTAAGTCATTATTGACGAGATGGAAGATCTTGGTCTTGAGGGATTCGAAAATCTCTTCAGGTCTCCTGCCAACAAAGAGCAGGATATTCTTGTCTAGGATAATCTCTCTTAAGTCCAGCAACTCTAATGCCAACCTGAATATCTCAGGGTACTGTTCCACGACGATAATGATGTTCTCTCTCCCTATCTTATTTTTAAGGGCAAGCAGGTGATATCCCAGGCCCAGGCCAAGTATTAAGATGTTTGCCGTACTTGGGAAATCCACTCCACCCAGCTGCTCTTCTGCTTCTTTCATTGGATTTTCCCTGGAGTGAAAGAAGGCGTATTTGCCTCCTAAGTCAAGAGCAATTGAAGGGTAACGGGATCTGGTCTTAATTATCTTTAATTCAGCCGGCGGCCTTGCCTTCAGAACCAGATCAGCCAATTCCGGATACCTTGCCTTTAAGGCCCGAAGATTATCCTTCCAAAAACTCATCTTCCCCCCATCACAGTCCTTTATCAATAGAATTTGCAATTGATTGGAGCAGTCCCAAGGCAAAGTAAGAGATAACCAGCGAAGTCCCGCCATAGCTGATAAAAGGCAATGGCAGGCCAACAACTGGCACAAAACCAGATGTCATTGCTATATTTATAAACGAATGAAAAAAGAAATACACGACTATGCTTACCGCTAGGAGAGTAGCAAACCTGTCCTTTGCCCTGAAGGCCAGCTCCAGCCCCATCACTATAAGGAGCAGGAACAATAATATTATCCCTGCCGCGCCTATAAATCCCCATTCCTCTGCCAGGACAGAAAAGATAAAATCTGTATGGCGTTCAGGGAGAAAATTCAGCTTGTTCTGGGTACCTGAAAGCCATCCCTTGCCCCATATACCACCTGAGCCAATCGCAATGCGAGACTGGGTGATTGTATAGCCCGCACCCAGTGGATCTAGGTCAGGATTAAGGAATACCAGCAATCTCTTTTTCTGATAATCCTTGAGGAAATGCCAGGCAAATGGCATTATCGCCAGTCCGGCTACGATCGCAGAAATAATCCACCTCAGGTTAAGTCCAAAGACAAACAGGGCAGCGGTTAGTATGGGGAAAAAGACCAGTGCAGTACCGAGGTCGGGTTCCTTTAGTATAAGCAGCATCGGCAGAAAGGCCATAGCAACACCTACCAGGGTCCAGCCCCAGGAAAATCGCCTGGGAATAGAGAGGATATAAGAAACACCAATAACAAAGGAAATCTTTGCAAATTCCGATGGCTGGAAGATAAAACCTCCCAGATTTAGCCACCTCTGGGCACCATAACGCACATCCCCAACAATCAATACCAACACCAACAAGATGATAGAAAATAGATAGAATGGCACGGCAATCCCCTTCCAATAGTGATAATCTATGCTGGCTATTATCCAGAAAACACACCAGGATATAAGGGTCCAGATCAACTGTTTATAGAGAAGTGATTGATAAATGACCTTTCCCTTATACTGCAATGCACTATAGAGCATAAGCATACCAATCACAGAAAAGACAACCCCTATAAAGAAGAATCTGTATTTATAGATAAACCTCATCATTAATCCCGGATTATGCATTTTAAATAACTCAAATCTCAAAACCACAGCTTAAAACTTAAAACCTAAGAATGAAGGATGGAGCATGGAGAATGAAGGAAATTTTCTATTAAGAAAGAAAAATATCCTAGTAAATAAAAATCCTTCATGCTTCCTTCTTCCTCCTCCTATGTTAACAGTCAATGATAACATCTACTCCATTCTCAAAACTTGAGTTGTGGTTTTTAGTTTTTAGCTTTTAGTTTTTAGTTATTTTAATTTGTTCCACAACGGGTTCCATTATATTTTAATCCTCTATTGCATAATTTGGGTTAAATCAATCCTCTAGCTATCATATCTTCTATTATTCCTTTCAATAATTCACAGGCGTAATAACTGCTCTTCCCATATTCCAGAAAGACGACAACGCTATATTTAGGCCGTTCAGCAGGAAAGTAACCAACAAACCACCCATGGGCAGGCATACCAGGCTTGCTCTGGGCAGTACCGGTCTTGCCTGCCACCTTTACCCCATCGACGGAGTACAAAACGTGTGCCGTCCCATCTGGGAAGGACACAGCGGCCTTCAAGCCCTTGCCAACTATCCCCCAGGCCTCTTTGGATATACCTGCATCCTTGGTAACGGGGTAATTTACCTCATAGTCTCCTGAATATTTAACCACAAAAGGCCTTACCATAAAACCCCCATTGGCAGCCACTGCCCCAAGTCTTAGGACCTGGATTGGGGTCATCAAGAGATACCCCTGACCAATAGAAAGATTAAGTGTATCTCCTTCAAACCAACCCTGGTGCAGGGTCTCTTGTTTCCACTTCCTCCCAGGCAGCAGGCCGCTCTTCTCACCTGGCAGGTCTATCCCTGTCTTTTTCCCAACGCCAAGGCGATCTGCGTATAGATCGATATTATCCACTCCCAGTTTTACGCCTAGATTATAAAAAAAGACATTACAGGAATGGGCAAGGGCCTCGATCACATTCTCATCCTGATGGATATGCACACATCCAAAACGCACTCCACCCAACCTGACAAAACCAGGGCAGTAGAATCTCGTATTTACATTAATAATGCCAGCATCAAGTGCAGCCGCGGCCATCAGTATCTTAAAGGTTGAACCAGGTGGATAAAGCCCAGCAATAGCGCGATTAAGCAAGGGAAATGAGCGGTCCTTGAGAATGGCTGCCTTTTTCTGGTCATCGCTGCCAGATAGGAAGAGGTTATTATCATAGGAAGGCCAGTTCACCATTGCCAGGACCTCACCTGAAAAAGGGTCCATTATAATCACACTCCCATTGCGGCCCTTTAGATGATTAAAGACGATCTTCTGGAGGTCCTTATCTATGGTCAATACAAGGCTCTGACCTTTTTCGGGTAGTTTCTCAGACAATAACTCTACCTTCCTGCCCCTGCTATCTACCGCAATCTTTACCAGACCAGGACGCCCCTTTAGATATGGGTCGTACTCTTCCTCAACACCGGTATATCCCATCTCATCCCGTCTGGAATAGCCGTATTTCTTCAAAAGGCGCAGGCGTTCTCTGTCTATGGGACGTACATATCCCAATATATGTGAAAATAGCTCTCCCCATGGATAAACCCTACGCGGCCTTATCATAACCGTTATCTGCGGATAGATGAATCTTATCTCCTCTATCTTTAAGGCCAGTTTCTTTGGGATATCTTTATGGACCACTACCGGGATAAAAGGTGCAAGATAATTTCGATTGTATTCCTTCTCAAGCCTATTTCTAGGAATATCCAGCAAACGCGCCAGGACCTTAAAGGCGACCTCTCTGTCTTTTGCCTGGGGATTTATCGCCACATCAAAGGCAAGGGTATTGTAGGCAAGCACGCGCATTTTTCTGTCCAGAATATCGCCGCGAGGCGCGGGAAGTGGTATCATCCTGACGAAATTTTCACGGCTCCTTTGATAATAGTACTGCCATCGCAGGACTTGAAGATAAAACAGCCCCATCAACAGGAGGATCCACATCCCTACTATTGTCCAGCGTAGTATGCTAATTCTTAATCTTTTGTCCATAGACAGAAAAGACTCCAAATATAAGTACTGTCAACAATAAGCCCCAGCCAGAGGGCAGCATAGGCATAGTAGAGAATATCCACAATAATATGGTTATCAGTGCAAATTTGATCCAGGGATGTTTTACTTTATAAATGATAAGGGAGATTACCAGACCTAGAGGTAAATAAACAGGCATCGTCCCAACGAATGCATCGCATAACAATGCCCAGAGAATCACAAGCCACCAATCAGAGGACAAAACCGCATATAGCAAAGAAAAGGCCATCCCTGTCCCTGCAGAGATATCGAAGAGAAAAATAAAAAAGAGTAATATTACTCCAATAAACCTATATCTCTTTTGGGGACCAGTACTATAACCTGATAAATAGACATTCCTTCTATACACGGCCGAATCTCTGCAAAACACTCTACCTGCCCTGGTTTGCATTTAAAATCAATAACTTCCCCGATAAGGGAGCCAGCTGGAAAAAACTGACTCAATATAGAGCTCCTAAGTACGTCCCCTATCTCCACCTGGCTATTCTGACTAAGAAATCTGAAGCGCATAGGACTGCCGCCAACAACGACTCCCTCTTCCCTAGAGGATTCATCTATGGCTGCGCAGGAAAAATTCACATTCCACAAAAAGGCAACCTTTGAAATATTTTCCCTCACCTCGACTATCCTGCCAGCGACCACATAACCAGGCAGGATAACACCCATCCCAACCTTTATCCCCTTATCTTTCCCCGCATCTATGTAGAAAAAATCCCTTCCCTCAGAAATAGGAGCAGCAATAACATCCGCAAAGACATAGTTAAAGTCAGAGACAGGGGCCATATTAAGCAGGGCCCTGAGGCGTTTGTTCTCTTCCTTCAAAGACTGGTTATAATTCTCATAAAAACTAATTTCTCTATCTTTGGCAAGTAGCCTTTGATATTCCTTATATATACGAGGGTAATGCAGCAGCCCCAGTAACAGATCCCCTGCCCTCCTTATAGAACCCATCGGCGAGGAAAGACCCCCTAAAAGGGTAGGCATAACCAGCCGCAATACACCCCCAAGAAAGACAATAATGAAGGAATAGAGCAATAATCGTTTTATATTCACTATTCAACCTATAATTTATTCCGAATTATGCATTAGAATTCTTTACTTTTCATTGCCTTGTTAATCAAACATCTCTTTTTTTATCCAAATATAAGCATGAAGAATGGAGCATGAAGAATGAAGGATAAAACCACCATTTCGCATTGCTTCTTTAAACCAAAAAATCCACTGCCTCCATTCTCCCTTCTCCGTTCTCCCTTCTTAACGATAAAGCATGAAGAATGGAGCATGGAGAATGAAGGAAATTTTTTATTAAGAAGGAAAAATAGCCTAGTAAATAAAAATCCTTCATGCTC
>JALVWL010000083.1 GCA_027034965.1 Candidatus Omnitrophota bacterium | reverse complement strand
CCCTCCTTGGCTGAGGCCAGGATGATCTCTCCTGTCCCAAAACCCAAGGACTCCACTTGTGGCAGGACCCTCTCCAGATCCGCCCCTGGGAGGTCTATCTTGTTCAGGACAGGGATAATCTTCAGATTCTCTTTCCTGGCCAGGTGGAGATTGGCCACTGTTTGGGCCTCAACACCCTGAGATGCATCTACCAAGAGAAGTGCCCCCTCACAGGAGGCAAGGGCCTTTGAGACCTCATAGGAAAAATCGACATGGCCAGGGGTGTCTATCAGATTCAGCACATATTCTCGTCCATCCCCTGCCCTGTAATTGAGTCGCACCGCCGAGGACTTGATAGTAATACCTCGCTCCCTCTCCAGCTCCATATCATCTAGGAGCTGTTCCCTGAACTTACGCTCGTCCACAGCACCACAGTACCTTATCAACTGGTCAGCCAAACTGGACTTTCCGTGATCTATATGTGCAATAATACAAAAATTGCGTATGTTGTCCATATTTTAGCATGTTATGCCTTTAAAGGGCGATCTATTCATACGCTTATAAAGCCCTATCCCTCACTTTAACCGACAACACCTCAACCGCATATTCGACCCTTCACAACTACCAGTACAATCAAAGCCAATGGCAACATACCCTCTGGGACAATTGCCACTATGTGCATCACGTGTATAGGCGCAATCCCTATAGTCAATCTTATTGCTGGAAATCATATTGGAAACCCAACCAGAAGAAACTGAATTATTAACCGGACTCCTTAGATAGACGTCGTTAACAACAACATATCCGTTGATATACGCACGTATGCCTTTCCCACCATAATTCCAGGAAGGAGTATCCGTACCAACTGCCAACCTCCCATTATCTATAAGGACATCTCCCTGATTCAACTCTACATTTCCTTGTGACGTGATAACAACCCAGCTATTGCCCTGCCGGAACTTGGCAATATTTGGCCAATTGGCCCCATTCACCGTCATAGTGCTATCTAAATTATTTGTAAAATTTACACCTCCACCTATCTCAACCCGCTGGAATTCATCAACCCCAATTGCCGGATTCCCATTAGTGGTCAAAAACAACTTCCCAGTGGTAGCGCCTATCTCTACCCTATCATTGGCTAAGTCCCCACCAAGGTAGCCATATTCAACAGGATTATTGTTTTGGATTATCCCCCAAGCAAGGGTCTTATTCCTAGTCCCGGCATCCAGGAATGCAACAGAATTCGTGTTATTAAAAGCATACAAAGTCCCAGGTTGAGGACTCAAGCATATTCCTCCCGCAGCTGATATTGTAATCGCATTATTCCCATTGCCAGTACCAATCGAGGTTATAAGCATACTACTATCAGATATAAGGGTATCCCCTTCCCCATCATTCGTTTGCACATGACTCAAGGCAAATCTCGAGTTTGTACCATTACCATATCCTATAAAGAACCCCTTCACCTGACCATTAACACCCATATAAACAGAAGGTTGGCCATTTTGGTCAATGCTTAGGCCAGTGATATTGAAATTCCCATCGCTATAATTACCAACCATTATCTCTGCATCCTCAAAACCTTCTCTCGTCTCAGGTCTGATCAAGAGAATCCTGTTATCATCTGCACTGTCAACCTCATTTATTACATTACTCCCCAACAGGAGCCTGCCATCACTGGTATAGATTAGAGATGAATCATCCCCACCCTTTACCAAAAAAACAGCTCTGTTATTATTCGTATTAGTAACAAGCACATCAGCCGCCCCATCCCCCAACAAGAGTCTGCCATCACTAGTATAGATAAAAGAAGAAGTATCCTGGTCATCTATACCGGTGCCAGAATTAACCCAGAAGCGAACGCTGTTATCGGTTGGGAAGTTTCCTTTCCCTACAAATATGGAATTCTCTACAGCAATGGAACCATTGGGTGCGTTGGTATTTCTAAAAAAGTTATTGTTGTTTTCTGCCACCAGGAAGGAAAAGCTCTTAAGCTGTTCATATTCGCCATAAGGAGAGGGATAAAAGGCAGTAATTTCCTTCCTGTTCTCTCCATACAAAGCAAACGCCCCAAAATAGAGGAACAAAGACATACAAAACACCAGTCTTTTCATACCAGCCCCTTTCATAAAACCCTAAATACTTATTGCCATCCTTTTGTCTTCTTCAGGAGATGACAGGACTATGCCGTCCTCCTTATATTTCTTGAGCATAAAGTGTGTCCGGGTGGCCTGGACTGATTCCATGGGAGAAAGTTTCTCTGCTACAAAGCTCGCCACTGTGTGGATGTCCTTTCCCTCGACTACGAGCAGGAGATCATAATCACCTGAGACCAGATAACAGGTCTTGACTTCGTCAAATTTATATATCTTACGGGCAGTATTGTCAAATCCAACGTTCTTCTCTGGCAGGACCTTTGCCTCTATCAAGGCAACTACCTTATCCTTCATCATCCCAAGTGCCTCTTTGTTTATCACGGCCTTATAGCCAAGGATAATCCCATTCTCTTCGTATTCAGCTATCCTCTTCTTCACATCCTTCTCATCTATACCAAGCATATCCGCTATCTCCTTAGGGGTGGTCCTTGCGTCCTTCTCCAGTATCTCCAATATCTCATCCATAACTATCCCTCCTTCTACTCTTTTATTGGCCAATGCCAAATACCCTATTTGAATACCTCACCTGCCTCTTTATACCACAATAGTAGATCAAGCTCATCCATAGGTATATCGATCTCATCCGAAAACTCGCGCATCCTGGCCTCAATCTCCAGATACCTACCGACCGTCAACGACGAGGGAACCTCATCTATTACCCCAAAGGAGCAGAGATTCTTCAGGATATGTCTGTCCAGAATTGCCAGGTCTCTCCCTAATCCTATGTTGCGAAGAAAATGGCTGGCCTCCTTATATCCCAATCCCTTCACATCCCTTACCAGCCACTTCCTTAAATCCAACACATTATCAAATCCCTTTATAAAATCCGCCATATAGGGCCCGCTCGAGGGGCAGACAAACCTATTCCTTGCCTCTAATATATACCTGGCCTTATTATTCTTAAACCTCACACCTATCAGGCAACTCCTGATCTGTTCCTGACCTCCCCTCAATAAAAACCCTGCCTCTTCTAACCTGCATACCGCCTGCCAACAAACCCTTGCCTTAGACTGAGGCGTAAGCAGACAAAAGATAAGTTCTTTATATATAGCATAGTCGTCACAACGCTCTATCAATTGCCTGAATTCGCCAAGTCTTGCCTTTATTTCAGAGGCAATCTTCCTATATATCTCCCTTAATTCCCCAAGCGTATCCATAGAATCCCTAAAAAAAGACTTAATCCTAACCGGCTATCTTTTCCATTATCTCCTGAGGAATATCGAAATTAGAATAGACGTTTTCTACATCGTCGTGTTCTTCCAACATCTCCATAAGCGACAGAAGCTGTTTGGCTACAGATTCATCTGTTATGGAAACAGTAGTCGATGGTATCATCGTTACATCGGCTGACTGATACTCTATTCCCTTGGCATCCAGGGCCTCTCTGACCGACTCCAGAGCCCCCGGCTCGCAGTATATCTCATAGGTATCGGATTCCGAACTCATATCCTCAGCCCCTGCCTCCAGCACTACCTCCAGGAGAGAGTCCTCATCTATTTTGTCCCTCCCAACGACGATAATCCCTTTTTTATTGAAGATCCAAGCGACACTGCCAGCACCGGCCATATTCCCTCCCTTTTTTGAGAAGATATGGCGTATCTCTGCAACCGTTCTGTTTTTATTGTCTGTGTAGGCATGAACAAGTATTGCCACCCCACCAGGGCCATAGCCCTCATAGGTCACTGATTCATAGGTAACACCTGGCAGTTCGCCCGTACCCTTTTTTATCGCCCTCTCAATATTGTCTGCCGGCATATTAGCTGCCTTGGCCTTGTCTATTGCCCGGCGAAGGCGGGGATTTAGCTCTGGATCCCCTCCACCGTCACGTGCGGCCACTGTTATGTCCTTTATGAGTTTGGTAAATATCTTTCCTCTTTTTGCGTCCCTAGCAGCCTTTTTGTGCCTAATGCTGTGCCATTTCGAATGACCCGACATACCAACCTCCTTTATCACTCTGGTCTGCGCAACTTTCTGAAGAAATCGTAGTATCCGCTTACCTTAAACCAGAACCTCAATCCCCTATCTGAATTCTTTACCTTTGCCCGTCTCAGGGCATATATATCTATTCCTTTATCATATCCTCTATTCGTGGTCACGGCAACCAGATAACCGCTCCTCTTTACTATAGCCTGGATGTCCCTGTTAAAACCCCCTATAGGATAGGAAATCGCATATACACTATGACCGAGGAGTCCGCGCCAGAACCTCCAGGGGAAAACTATCTCTCTAATCAGATTCTTCGCCTCTGGCAGATATTTATGGCCATAACCGTGAACACCTATGTCAATTCCGTCAAGGCCGTCTATATAACGTATATCGTCAGTAGACAGATAACCCTCCTTGTCCACGAAGATTACCGGTATAAAGATTATGGCAGGGAAACCATATTCCCTCAATACCTCAACTGCCTTTAGGTTGTCCTTATATCCATCATCAAAGGTTATGACCACTGACCTTTTAGGAATAGGCCTTGATTCCCTTATCATTTGGGCCAGATCTTTTAGAGAAATCACCCGAAACTTATGCTGCTTTAGGAACTCCATCTGCTCCCTGAAGACATCCTCAGAGACCCCCAACTGGCTTCCATAGGTCGCCCTATCAAGGGAATGGTACATCAATATGGGGGGATAATATATAGCATTCAGGAATACCTTACCGGCTAGAAAGCCCAAGACTGTAATTGCCAGAACAACCGCCAGCCTCTTCTTCACAAATCTCTCCTCGTTTTTCTAATTATCCCTTCCTCAAAACACATATATAAAATCCCTCCATCTCATCGTTAGGGATTATGTGCCAGCCAAGTCCGTCTATCCCAGGAAAGGCATTTTTAAGGCCTATGTCCCTATCTACAACAGAGAGTCCATCAAACTTTTCCAATGCCCATTTTATCAAAAATTCATTTTCCTCTGGAGAAAAAGTACAGGTCGAATAGACCATTATCCCGGACCGTCTCAAGGCATAATAAGCAGCCTTAAAGAGCCGCTTTTGCTTCCTCTGCATCTCCTTTACCTTCCTAAAGGACCAATATCTAAAGCTCCTGGGTTCATCTATATCGAACCTGCCTTCTGCACTGCATGGGGCATCCAGCAGGATTCTATCAAAGTAGGCAGGGTAAACTCTACCTATCCTGGTCCCGTCCACAAGGTGCAGCTCTGCCTGCACTCCCTGCCTCTCTAGATTTGCCTTTAGTTTGTAGAACCTCGGCCTTATCTTCTCCACAGCGACAAGTTCACACTCATTCTCAAGGATAGAGGCTATCTGGGAGGTCTTACTCCCTGGTGCGGCACACAGGTCAAGGACCTTCTGTCCCCTTTTGAGCTCCATAAATAACGGCGGCAACATACTGGAGGGATTTTGGACATATATAAGGCCCTCCAGATAGGCACTGGTCTGCTGTAACTCTCTCAGAGGTTTATTGATAAGGATAAATCCATCTTCGTACCAGGATAGCTGTCTTAGATTAAAGCCCTGTTTTTTAAGGGAAGAAATCACATCCCTGCGCATCCCCTTTATACGATTTACCCGAAAACTCACCACTCCTTTGGATCTATATAGGTTATGCAGTATCTCATCGCTGTATCGCGGGAAAAACCCTTTCAATCTGGACTCAAATTCGGCTGGAAACCTCATATGTCTCTATTTCCTCTTCGTCAGAAATACATAACCAGTGGCAAGGGCCAGTGCATCGCTTACATCCAGAGGATAGGCATCAAATTCCTCTCCCAGTCCATACAGCTGTTTCAATACCCCCCTTATCTGTTCCTTCGATGCATTTCCCCTGCCTGCGATGGCCTTCTTTACCCTGCTGGCAGATATAGTCTGCAGTCGCGCACTCGCTTTATCTATTGCCAGAAAGATGACCCCCCTGGCATGTCCCATCAATACAGATGTATAGGGATAACTAATGTGTGAGTATATCTCCTCAACGACCACCACTGTCGGACGAAAATCCTCCAGGATAGAGAGGACAGACTCATACAAAAATGAAAGCCTCCTGGCAAACGGCCTGCCCTTAGGCGGCCTTATATATCCCTTATCCACAATCGAACAGGAACGGTTCAGTATCCTGATAACCGCATATCCAGTGGTATTTATTCCAGGATCTATTCCCAACACAACTTCATTCATAACACTATCCTCTGCCAAGGCCATCCTTTAGATCAAACCAGCCTTCCACATATACGCCGTCTTCCCTGTCCTCTCTCTTCACGACCTTCCCGTTCTCATATATATAATTCAACAATCCCGCATCTTCATATGGAATAAGCAAGGAATTATAAGGCAAATGGGGGACTAGGAGCTCGGCTATCTTACTCAGGAGTTTATCTATTCCTTCTCCTGTCAGGGCAGAGACAAATACCGGATTGGCTGCCCGCAGGGATATCTCTGAGAGGATACTTGAATCCGCAATATCTATCTTATTCACTACCGTTATAATGGGCTTCTCCCTCGCACCTATCTCCTCCAGTACATCAAAGACAGCATTCCTCTTGCGACGCCAATCCACATCTGAACCGTCCAATACCACCAACAACAGATCCGAGGAAACTACCTCCTCAAGGGTGGCCTTAAATGCCTCCACCAGCGTATGGGGCAGTCTATCGATAAACCCTACTGTATCAGATATCACAACATACCGTCCATCAGGCAGGCGAACCTTTCGCAGTATAGGGTCAAGGGTAGTGAACAACTCCCTAGAGACCTTCTGATGGGCAGATGCAAGGGCGTTTATAAGGGTCGTCTTGCCGGCACTCGTATAGCCTACCAGGCTTATCTGTGAGGCGCCATGCCTTTTCCTGGCAGATCGCATCCTCGACCTGTGGTCCCTATAACGCGCCAGTTCCTTCTTCAGCCTGGACACCCGCTGCATTATCCTACGGCGATCCACCTCGAGTTTCGTCTCACCAGGTCCACGTGTACCTATCCCTCCCCCAAGCCTGGAAAGCATTATCCCCCTGCCTGAGAGCCTTGGCAGGAGGTATTGGAGCTGGGCCAGTTCTACCTGCATCTTACCCTCCATGGTACGGGCATGCCTGGCAAATATATCCAGTATGAGCTGGGTATAGTCTATTGTCTTGACATCCAGGACATCCTCGATATTCCTCTGCTGATTTGCCTTGAGGTTTATCCCAAACACAACCACATCCGGCTCTAGCTCCTCTACTGCCTCCCTAATCAACTCGAGTTTGCCTTTACTTATATAATAGGCGGCAGTCGGTCTGTCTATATCAAAGCCAATAGACCTGATCGTCTCCACACCTGCAGTCTTCGCCAATAGCTCGAGTTCCTTCAAATAGGTCTGCAGCTTACCCCTCTCTCCTCGTGAAACAACCGTAACCAGGATCGCCTTTTCCATAAACTACCTCACTAACTCCTCCGATACGAGCCTATCACAGGTCGCTGGAATGAGAAACCTAAGGGCATTTCCCATATAGAGTCGCACCCGACCTTCCATTAAATCATCCAGGCATACTCGCGCCTCCCGGACTTTACCAGAACCAAGCATATAACGCCGATAAACACCATTTAATAGCCCCAGAGATAAAGGCGGGGTAAAGAGCTCCCCCTTTTCCTCTAGGAATAGATTACTAATACAGCCCTGAAGTAGATAGCCATCTTTGTCATAGAACAGGACCTCATCGTAGCCCTTATCTCTGGCATACCTCAAGGTCTCATCAAAATATTCCCTGAGAAGACTGGTCTTGTACAAAAGGTGTTCCCTTGAGGCAAGCTTCGCGAACGGCATCAACATCAATCGCCACACAGCCTCCTTATCCTCATAAAATGGACTAACCTCCAGTTTATAGGTCCCATCCCAGAAAAGGCTCAACCTTACACGGAACAACCCATCCTTATATTCCTGCCTCAGATAATCCAAGGCCCTCCTTATCTTCATATGCGGATACCTAAAACCAAATATAGTAGTAGCCTCCTCCAGCCTCTGGAAGTGATACTCCAGCAATGGGAAATCCCCATCTTCCAGCCTCATCGTCTCTATAAGGTGGAAGTTAAATACAGATGAAAAGAAAAACCTGGCCTTCAACAGATCCTCTGCATATTCCCTGTGGCTGCGCGAATCCCATACAATTCCACTGCCTATCCCTAGCCGCCCCCTCCTCTTCAGGAGGTCCAGCTCGACCGTCCTGATAGCCACTGAAAACCTAGCATAGTCCCCATCTACAACGCCGATGGCACCGGTATAGATGCCTCGCCTATATTCTTCAAGGTCATCAATAATAGACATCGTCTCTAGCTTTGGGGCACCAGTTATAGATGCGCAGGGAAACAGGGCAGAAAACAGCTGCCGATAGGACAGGTTATCCTTTAATCTCGACCTTACCCGCGAGATCAACTGGACAAGTGTCTTGTAGTCCCTTCGAATAAATAGATCCACCTCAACCGAGCCAAAGCAAGAGACCCTGCCAAGGTCATTTCTTATCATATCCACTATCATAAGATTCTCGGCCTTTGTCTTCTCATCCACAACAAAAGTCTCATCCACAGACCAGGTCCCCTTCATTGGCTCCATAACGATATCCCTTCCCTTCATCTCAAAGAAAAGCTCAGGAGAAAGGCACAAAAACCCGAATCTGCCCTTGAAAAACACCGCCATAGGCCACTCCACAGGCTGAAATCTCAATAGAGAAAAAAATAGGGCAACAGGAGAGCCGCTGAAATCAAATTCAACAGGAAAGGTGTAATTTACCTGATAGGTGTATCCTTCTCGTATTCGAGTCTTTATCTCCCTAATCGCATCCCTGAATTCATAAAACCCCTGCCCAAACCGCAGGCGGGTTATATTGAAATCCTCTCCTATAGTCGGTATAACAACCTTTTTCCCAATCTTCCATAGACCAGCAACAGGATATCCAGCATCTCCACTACTATAGGCCAGATAAACAAACAAGGGACCATCCTGCCTCTGTCTCTCTATCGCATCCCAGGCCTCTCCTATATCATCGAAAAAGGCCCCCTCCCTCAACTCTACCCAACTATCCTTTATAAAGGCAAGGTCCATAGCCGAATCAGCTAATCCTCTCCAGAATAGTATCGATAATCCTATTGTATTCCTTTACCACATCTATGTCTTCCTGCGTATCCCAGATCGTCTTGCCGTTCTGGGCGGCCTGTACCATAGCAATGGAGAACGGAATATGTCCCAGCACATCCACTCCAAGTTCGCGGGAGAGCCTGTCCGCTCCCTGGGAAAGGAACAACTCCGTTGTCTTTCCACAGTGGGGGCAGATAAAGCCACTCATATTCTCAACAATACCCAGCAAACGCACATTCATCTTCTTTGCAAAGGCAATACTCCGCCTTGTGTCAAGTAAGGCCACCTCCTGAGGGGTAGTTATCACCACTGCCCCATCCAGCATCCCCTGTAAAAACTGCATCACCGTAAGCGGCTCATCTCCTGTCCCAGGTGGAGAATCTATTATAAGGAAATCAAGCTCTCCCCAATTAGTATCCGCCAGGAACTGCCGAATAGCGGATATCTTTAGAGGCCCGCGCCACACCACCGCCTCATCAGGATTAAGGTTAGAGGCCAGACTCAAGACAGAAAGCCTCTCATTAACCTTT
This sequence comes from Candidatus Omnitrophota bacterium, assembly GCA_027034965.1. GTDB lineage: Bacteria > Omnitrophota > Gorgyraeia > S143-82 > S143-82 > S143-82. The sequence continues at coordinate 3,484 of JALVWL010000083.1, read as the reverse complement.
ACCGGCATAATCTTACCCATCGCATCCGTAAACAACGGTTCAGATTCCACGCCAAGAAGGAGCAGGACATCCGGGCCATGGACATCCGTATCCAGTATACCGACCCTATTTCCACGCAGGGCCAATCCTGCCGCCATATTTACGGCAAAGGAGGACTTACCGACCCCTCCTTTTCCACTCATAATCAATATCTTGTGTTTAACCGTGGAAAGGTTCTCTTCTACGGCCTTCCTTATCTTCAAAACATTATCCATACAGGCCTCCTGGTTAATCAACCGCTTCAACCTAAAACTTTTATAATTTATTTTACCAGCTGGACGATAAAATTTGCTATAATTTTGCTATGAATATCCTAGGACAACAAAACATACAGAAAGAACTAGAGAAGCTACAGCACCAGCTCAGGCTCTTCTACGAGATAAGCAATGCTATGCGCACCACACTCAAATTAGATGAAATACTATACATCATCCTCACCGCCATTACTGCACACAGTGGACTGGGCCTAAATCGAGCTATATTGTTCCTCGTCAATCAAGGACAAAATACCCTGGAAGGGGCACTTGGCATTGGTCCTGATTCTGGAGAAAAGGCACACAAGATATGGCACTACATCGAAAACAACCGTTTGGACCTCAATGCACTCATACAGCAATACAAACACTCAAAAAAGATATCCGACTCCAGGCTTAATCAGATAGTAAAAAATTTCAAGATCTCCATATCCCCGGAGAATGGCATTCTGGCCCAGGCAGTAATCGATGGTGAGATAAAACACATAACATCCGCTAAAGTAGAAGATTACATATCAGACCCGATTATCCATGAACTTAAGACCGAGGAATTCGTGGTCCTGCCGTTGAAGGCCCACGACAAGGTCGTTGGCGTAATACTAGCCGACAATATATTCAATCGCAAACCAATAACTGAAGAAGACATAAAGATGCTCACAATGTTCGCTAACCAGGCGGGTCTGGCCATTGAGAATTCAATGCTTTACGAACAGGCCTTATTAAGGGCCCATACAGACTCTCTTACCCAGCTATGGAACCACGGATACTTTCAGTATTCCCTGGAAGAGATGCTTTCTATAGCAAAGGCAGGCGAAAGCTCTCTCTCTCTCCTCCTCATCGACATCGATAACTTCAAACAATATAATGACCAATACGGGCACCAGAAGGGCGATGAAATCCTGCGTTCCATATCCTACATCCTGCGGGAACAATCCAGGAAAATGGACCTGGTGTGCAGATATGGAGGAGAGGAATTTGCCATAATACTGCCAGAGACAAATCGCCAGGAGGCCGGTCAGATAGCCGAACGACTCAGAGATGCAGTGGAAAAGGCAAACCTGCCCACATTGAGTATAGGGGTTGCCTCCTATCCTGAAGATGCCAAGGACAAGCAGGAACTAATAGAGCTGGCCGATGGTGCATTGTATAAGGCAAAACGATTAGGTAAAAATCAGGTGCAATTCGTGGAGTAGACATGACAAAGAAGAAAACAAACAAAAATATAATAATGATAGACAACTACGATTCCTTTACCTACAACATCGTACAGTACATAGGAGAGCTCGGATATACTACTACTGTATTGCGTTCAAAGGAAGTCAGCGTAGAGGACATAGCTGCACTTAAACCCGATACTATAATCATATCTCCAGGGCCTGGCTGGCCTAAAGATGCGGGTATATCCATAGAGGTAATAAATAGGTTTCACCGAAAAGTTCCAATACTCGGGGTATGCCTTGGACATCAGGTAATTGGTGTTGCCTTTGGGGGAAGGATTACGCACGCCAAAAGGCTGATGCACGGCAAGACCTCTGAGATATACCACAACGAAGACAGGCTCTTTAAAGGCATCCCCCAGGGATTTATGGCCACCAGATACCACTCCCTGATTATAGACCGCAAGGGTCTGCCATCAGATATAGAGATAATAGCCGAGACAAAAGAAAAAGAGATAATGGCAATACGGCACAAGAAATTTCCAGTATGGGGCGTGCAATTCCATCCAGAATCCATCCTCACCGAATACGGCAAAGACATCATAAAAAATTTCATTGATATCGTCGATGAAATAGAAAAATAAACCTGGATTATGCATTAGAATTCTTTACCTTCAATTGCTTTGTCAACCGTCTATTCCTTTTCCTTTTGAAACAGGACTCAAATCTCAAAACTTAAGGATGAAGAATGGAGCATGGAGAATGGAGGGAAATTTTTAAAGAAAAAAGTAAACAAAATCCTTCATGCTCCATCCTCTCTCCTCCATATTCAATAAAAAAATACCGCAGGTCAATAGACCTGCGGTATGGATATTCAGTGGGTCTTAGTTATATTTCTTACCTAAAGGACCTAAATCCTCTAGAACGATTGAACCCAGTAGACTTCCTGGTATTAGGCCGTGCTTCATTAACGATAATCTTACGGCCATCTATCTCCTGCTGATTCAGTCTATCCACAGCGGCCTGAGCCTCGTCGTCATTTGCCATTTCAACAAAGCCAAAGCCCTTGGACCTACCAGAATTCCTGTCCAATATTACCTGCGCGCTGCTGACAGTCCCGACCTCTGAAAAAATCTCCAAAAGCCTCTCATCGTTAACAGCATAAGGAAGATTTCCAACGTATAATCTCTTTCCCATTATTCAAACCTCTCTCTTTCCATTAATTCAAACCTATTCCTTCACCTTCAGGATCTTGACATCAAAGGTAAGATCCTGTCCTGCCAGGGGATGGTTCAGGTCAAGCCTGGCTGTCTTGTCATTTATCTCTGCAACCCTGCAGGGATATACCCGTCCATCTGCCGACTGCATCTGGAGCATATCACCTACCTTTACCCCCTGGGGAAGCCTTTCTAGAGGGACCTCAATGATAAGCTCATCCTGGACCTCTCCATAGGCCTCCTTTGCCGGCACCTTTATCTCCTTCTCTTCACCCACCTTCATACCAACAAGGCGCTTCTCTAAGCCGGGTATAATCTGGTGTTTCTCCATATCAAAGGTAAGCGGATCCTTGCCGACATTTGAATCCACTACCTTGCCCTTTGAGTCCTTGACAGTATACTCTATGGTAACTGTCGAGGTCTCGGTCACCTGCTCAGGTGTGGCTGCAGAGGCCTGCTCCTCTGCAAAAAGCCTCGGAGCAGAGAAGAGCACAGCCGCCATCAGCAGCACGAGAATCTGCATCTGCATCATCCATTCCTCCTTTACTTAACCAGACCCACCGAAAACACAAAAGGCCGCTGAGCTGAGCTCAGCGGCCCCAACACTCAAACCTATCAACATCCCTGTCTTTCAATTTAACTATTAAATATTATACCAGAAAATCAAACTAATTGAAATCGATTCTTCCACCATCTTCTACAACAATATGAGGGTATGGCTAAGAGCCTAGCATTACTTGATCCACGTGGATTAGAGATACTGAGATCCGTTAAAGCTGATATAAGCAGTATAAAGGCGAATATAGAGTATGATCCT
>JALVWL010000082.1 GCA_027034965.1 Candidatus Omnitrophota bacterium | reverse complement strand
GCCTCCTTAAAGAACGAAAGCCTGGAAATAGGTCGTTCGGCTGTCTTTACTCCTGGTTGGCTTGAAAACGAATCCATCTGGCTGCATATGGAGTATAAGTATCTCCTTGAGTTATTGAAGTCAGATATTGGCAAGCCGTTTTTCTCAGATATACTCAAGACCGTGATATGTTTCCAGAGGCCAGAGGTCTACGGCCGCAGTATCTTGGAAAATTCCTCTTTTATCGTCAGCAGCGCCTTCCCAGACGAATCCCAATGGGGTAGGGGTTTTGTTGCAAGGCTGACTGGCTCTACCGTGGAGTGGGTTCACATCTGGATGTTGATGTGTGTGGGGAACAAATTCTTCTCATTGGATGAGAGCGGCCAGCTCGTATTTGAATTTTCGCCTAGACTCCCTGAATGGTTGTTTACCAGTGAGTCCAGGAAGATCCCTTCCAGGGGAACCCTTCCGGCGAACAGTTTTGCCTTTTTGTTGTTTGGAAAAACATTGGTTGTATATAAGAATCCTAAGAGATACAATTGTTATTCAGATGGCGTTAGGATAACGCGTATGGAAGTGATTACTGAGCGAGAGGCAAAGCCCTTTTCTATAGAGGGCAACAGATTAGAGGGACAGCTTGCATATCTGCTCAGGTCAGGTGGGATAAGGGAGATAATTTGTGAGATAGGGAAAGAATAGGATTCTCTCTATTGAATAGTTTGGTTTAACTCAGATTATGCAATAGGGATTTGTGATATAATGGAAGCCGTTGTGGGATAAATTAAAATAACTAAAAACTAAAAAGTCAAAACTAAAAACCACAACTCAAATTTTGAGGATGAAGGAGGGAGAATGAAGCATGAAGGATTTTTATTTACTGGGATATTTTTCTTTCTTAATAAAAAATTTCCTTCATTCTCCATGCTCCATCCTTCATCCTTGATTGTTAAGAAGGGAGAACGGAGAAGGAAGAATGAAGGCAGTGTTTTTTTGATTTAAAGAAATAATGCGAAATGGTGGTTTTATCCTTCATCCTCCATGCTCCATTCTTCATGCTTATTTTTAGATGAGGAAAGAAATGTTTGATTAACAATCGCTGGAAGATAAAGAATTCTAATGCATAATCCAGTTTTAATTGGCAGGAGTCTGAGATGCGGGGATATGTCTGGTCTGTTAATGGGCCGGTGGTAATAGCAGGTGGGCTTTCGACCAGTCCTGTTGGCAATCAGGTCTCAGTGGGTAAGGCCGGACTGGTTGGAGAGATAGTCGGGATAAGAGGCGATAAGGCGGTTATCCAGGTATATGAGGATACCACTGGCATTTCTCCTGGTGATGAGATTGAGGATAGGGGATATCCCTTGTCTGTTGAGCTTGGTCCAGGCCTGCTCGGGAATATATTCGATGGGATACAGAGACCATTAAAGGATATCCGCCAGGCCTGCGGTATATTTGTCGAAAACGGAGTAGAGACCCAGAGCCTTTCCAGGGAGAAGATGTGGCCCTTTACCCCGCAGGTCAAGGAAGGAGATGTGATTGGGCCAGGCCATATTATAGGCGAGGTCCAGGAGACCTCCCTTATCAAACACAGGGTTTTGCTCCCACCAGATATAGAGGGCAAGGTAGTCTGGGTTGCCAGCGAGGGTAAGTACAGACTCGATGATATTGTTGTCAAGATAGATTTTGACGGTAAAGAGATAGGCCTTCCTATGTACCATCGCTGGCCAGTAAGAAAGAAGAGACCGGTTTCGAAGAGACTCAGGCCGGATGTGCCCCTCATAACCGGACAAAGGGTAATAGATTTTCTATTTCCGGTTGCAACTGGAGGTGTTGCGGCCATACCAGGTGGGTTTGGCACGGGCAAGACCATTACCCAGCACCAGCTTGCGAAGTGGGCATCCGCGGATATTATTATCTACATAGGTTGTGGGGAGAGGGGAAATGAGATTACCCAGGTACTGGAGGAATTCCCTGAACTTCAAGACCCGCGCACAGGAAGACCCTTAATCGAGAGGACCATAATAATAGCCAATACCTCTAATATGCCGGTTGCGGCGCGCGAGGCAAGCGTCTACACAGGCATCACCATGGCCGAGTACTTCAGGGACCAGGGATATAATGTGGCCCTTATGGCAGACTCTACTAGTCGCTGGGCAGAGGCCCTGCGTGAGATAGCTGGAAGACTAGAAATGATGCCTGCTGAGGAGGGCTATCCTGCCTATCTGGCCTCGCGCCTGGGGGAATTCTATGAACGGGCCGGTTATGCAGAGGCATTGAGCGGCAAGAGGGGATCTATTACGGTGATAGGTGCGGTCTCCCCCCCAGGTGGGGACTTCTCAGAGCCAGTAACTATGCATACCAAGCGATTTGTGCGCACCTTCTGGGCATTGGATAAGAGACTTGCCGGACAAAGACACTTCCCTTCTATCAATTGGATAGACAGCTATAGCGGTTATGTAGATGACCTCACTGACTGGTGGAGAGAGAACATCAAGGGCGCAGACTGGAGCCAGTTGCGTACACGCATAATGGCCCTACTCCAGGAGGCAGATAGGCTGGAACGAGTGGCCCAGCTTATAGGTGTTGATGCCCTGCCCGATGCCCAGAGATTGGTCATAGAGATAGCCAGGCTTGTACGTTTCGGCTTCCTACAGCAGAACGCCTACAGCGCAGATAGCTTTTCCGCACCGGAGAAAGGACTGAAGATAATAGAGATAATCCTCTTCTTTTATGATCGCGCCAAGGAATTATTGGATATAGGCATCCATGTCCTGACAGTGATTGAGATGGAAGAGTTTGCCCAGATAATGAGGTTGAAGGAAGAGATACCGAACGATAAACTAGAGGAGTTTGACAGGTTTAAGGAAAGGCTGGATGAGGCCTTTAGAGAGATAGGGGCAAGATATGGAGTTAACATTTGAAGGGGTAAAGGAGTCCTCTAGATTCAAGGAACTGCGCGGCGCCATAGCGGTCCTTGAACCCATCGATGGTGTGTTTTACGGTGAGATGGTTGAATTCGATATTGGTGATGGCTCGCGCAGGCTTGGACGCGTCCTTGAGTCTGGTAAGGAGGCGATAATCGTACAGGTCTTTGAGGGTACCGCTGGCATCTCCACTAGTAAGGCAAAGGCAAAGTTTCTAGGGCAGCCCTTTAAACTCGGTGTCTCCGAAGAGATGCTGGGCAGGGTCTTCAATGGCACAGGCAGGCCCATAGACAATTATCCTCTACCCACTATAGATAAGGAAGTAGACATAAACGGCCTTGCGATCAATCCTATGTCCCGCGACTACCCACGGGACATTATCCAGACCGGTATTAGCGCTATTGATGCAATGAATACCCTTGTTAGAGGGCAGAAACTGCCCATATTTTCAGGTTCCGGCCTGCCCCATAATGAGATAGTTGCCCAGATAATAAAGCAGGCATCTGTCTCTGGAAAGGCCGAGAAGTTCGCTATTGTCTTTGCCGCAATGGGTATACGTTTTGATGAGGCCCTGTTCTTCAGGGATGTGCTCGAGAATACCGCGAATATGGATAAGGTGACGATGTTTCTGAACCTTGCCGATGATCCGCCTGAAGAGAGGATAATTACGCCCAGGTGTGCCCTGACCCTCGCAGAATACCTTGCCTTTGAGAAGGGCAGGCATGTACTGGTAATAATAGGGGATATGACAAATTACTGCGAATCCTTGAGAGAACTCTCAGCGGCAAGGGATGAGGTCCCTTCCAGGAAGGGATATCCAGGATATATGTATACCGACCTTGCCTCACTATATGAGCGTTGCGGGAGGGTAAAGGACAGAGAGGGTTCTGTAACCCTGATACCCTTTTTGACGATGCCAAATATGGATATATCCCATCCCATCCCTGACCTGACCGGCTATATTACAGAAGGGCAGATAGTGCTTTCGCGCACCCTTCATCAGAAGGGAATATATCCACCTATTGACCTGCCGCCGAGCCTGTCCCGTCTTATGAAGGACGCAATAGGCAAGGGCAGGACAAGAGAAGACCACCCCAATGTGGCCAATCAGCTCTACGCAAGTTATGCCGAGGTGCAATGGATAAGGAGCCTTGCGGATATCGTTGGTGAGGAAGAATTGAGCGAAAGGGACAAGAAATTCCTTGAGTTTGGGCAAAGATTTGAAGAGAGATTCCTTTCCCAGGGTTATGATGAAAACCGAACCCTTGAGCAGACCCTTAACATTGCATGGGAGGTTTTGTCTATATTGCCAGAAAACCAGCTCCATAGATTGACAAAGGAACAGATAGAGAAGTATTACAATAGAGAGTGAGAATGAAGAAGGGAGCATGGAGAATGGAGGAGATTTTTTATTAAGAAAGAAAAATAACTAAAAAGTCAAAAGTAAAAACCACAATGAAAATAACTAAAAACTCAAAGCTAAAAACTAAAAACCACAACTCAAAGCTCAAAGCTATTTTTTTTAGTCTCCGAATAGAAGGTGAATCTATAGAGAGTAAGGCGGCGTGTGGGAACTGAGGGCATGGCTTATGATAAAGAGGGAAAAAGATAAAATAAAAAGATTTAAGTTTTAAGCTGTGGTTTTGACTTTTGAGATTTTAGATTTGAGTTTTTATAAGATGGAAGCTAAAGAATTCTAATGCATAATCCGGGATAAAAGGATATGTTATGGAAAATCTCACCCCTACCCGAAGCAATCTCCAGAAGGTAAAGGAAAATCTCAAGATATCCAAAGATGGTTATGGGCTCTTGGAGAAGAAGCGCGAGGCCCTGATGAGCGAATTTATGAAAGAGGTTGCCCAGATGCAGGCCGTCTATGAAGACCTGCATACCAGATTAAGGGCATTTTACCGCCAGTTTAAAAAGGGGGGAATATCCCTGGGTCAGGAAAGAGAGGAATTGTTTATCCTCCAGAGCAATGCCTTATTAGAGGTAGAGGTAATCTACCACAGCGTTATGGGGGTGCGAGTGCCGCGCATTAACATAAGCAAGAGAAACATACCCCGCCCTGGCCTGGCATTCTCTACCCTCGAGATGGATCAGGCCCTGGCGATGGTGCCAGAGATACAGGATTTGCTTGTAAAGTATATTGAAAAACGGTATATTGTAGATGAACTTGCGCGAGAGATCAAAAAGACCCAGAGGCGTGTAAATGCCCTAGAGGTCTTTTTTATCCCGCTCTATAGCAGGATAAAGAAATGGATAGAAGATGTCTTAGAAGAGAACGATAGAGAGATGTTTATCCGCCAGAAGATGGTAAAGGCCGTGATCTCGAAAAAGAGGGGCTAGTCTTTATGATAAAAAACATACTCTTGTTGGTAAAGGGTTCGGAGGAGAGCTTCAAGGCCGCAAAGGTAGCGATAGAGATTGCGCGGCCCCTTGCAGCTCGTATAATAGCCCTTAACATCATCGCTCCCAATGTGATAAAGGTTATGGTAAAACACCTCCATAAGACCGAGAGCGAGGCCTATGTCGAACTCAGCGAAGACGGATGGAAGTACCTTTATGCGATAGAAGAGATGGCAAAAGACCAGGATGTAAAGATATTGCTGGAGCAGGAAGAAGGCAACCTCGAAAAGACAGTCCTGGATTTTGCCAAAAAATATGAAGTCGATATGGTAGTTGTCGGGAGGGAGACAAAGAAGCGAACCGCCCTCCAGCCCCCGCACAAACTACTTAGTATGGTCCTTGACTACCTTTCCTGTCCGGTATTGATAGTATAGAATGAATTATCCCAAATTATGCAATAGGAATTTGTGATATAATGGAACTCGTTGCAGGACAAAGAAAAATAACTAAAAACTAAAAAGTAAAAACTAAAAACCACAATGAAAATAACTCAAAACTCAAAGCTAAAAACTAAAAACCGCAACTCAAAGCTCAAAGCTATTTTTTTTAGTCTCCGAATAGAAGGTGAATCTATAGAGAGTAAGGCGGCGTGTGGGAACTGAGGGCATGGCTTATGATAAAGAGGGAAAAGGATAAAATAAAAAGATTTAAGTTTTAAGCTGTAGATTTGACTTTTGACTTTTGAGATTTAAGTTATATTTAGATAAGAAAAGAGATGTTTGATTAACCAAGCGATGGAAGGTAAAGGATTCTAATGCATAATCCGGGATTATGAAAACCAATACCCTGGAGTGTAGTTTATGGTCGTAAACGGAAATATAATAGACGGAAGAGCTATAGCTAATAATATTATCGAAGACCTGATGCCAAAAATAAAAAAGGCCTCTGCTCTCCTGGGACGAAGGCCCACCCTGTTAGGGATAGAGTCAGGCTCAAATCCAGATACCGCCGCCTACATCCGTTCCCAGCAGAGATTGGCCCAGAGGCTTGGAGTGGAGTATAGGCATCGTCAGGTTGGCCCCTATCAAGAAGAACTCAACAATGCAGTGCTTATGGCAAATAGAGACGAATCAATAGATGGAGTCATACTGCATACACCAATGCCTCCGGGAGTCGATGTCTTTAATTCATTGAAATTGTTAAAGAAGGAAAAAGATGTAGAAGGCCTTTCTCCAGAGAACGTCTTTGGATTGATGTTTCGTCAGGAAGATACAATCTTCCCGACAACACCCCGTGCTGTAGTCCATATCTTAGATGCAATAGGAGTTGACTTGTATGGAAAGGAAGTAGTTATCATCGGCCAGGGTGCAGTAGTAGGACGGCCCCTCAGCTTGATCCTTGCCCAGAGACGGGCTACTGTTACAGTTTGTCATTATCCCACCTACGATAGGGGACTTTTGCCAGAACACATCTCCAGGGCAGAGGTCCTGGTCTCTGCAGTAGGCAAGGCCGGCCTGGTAAAGGGTGAATGGATTAGAGAAGGAAGTGTAGTCATAGACGTTGGAATTAATTTTGTCAGTGGTAAGATGGTGGGGGATGTGGAGTTCGACACAGCAAAGGATAAGGCGGACTTGATAACCCCTGTGCCTGGCGGTGTTGGGCCGGTTACCTCAGCGGTCCTTATGGAGAACCTCTATCTACTGGTGGCCCAGAAGTTGGGGGATAGGGTCTTAGATGAAGATATTTGATCTAGCTCGTCAAAAAGATTTTCTTATCACCCTGGAGATCAATCCTGTCAGGGGTGTTGAAATAGAACAGATGACCAGGGAATTTTCCCTGGTAAAAGGTAAGGTGGATGCGGTAAACATAACCGATATGCCGGGCGCAAACCTGAAGATGAGTCCCTGGGCAGCCGGACTGTGGGCATTAAGATGTGGGGTCAATCCGATTGTGCAATATACCTGTCGGGATAGAAATGAACTCGCCATTAAAGGGGATGTCTATGGCCTAGCCAGTTTTGGTATAGAGAATATGCTTATCCTGGGAGGCGACCCTGCCCATATAGGTGACCATCCAGGTGCAACTGCTGTCTTTGATATGGATACTGTCTCGCTTATTCGCTGGATCTCTGAGAATACAGAGATCTGTGTGGGTGCGGCCGCAAATCCCGGCGCAGATGATATGGATGTGGAATTTGCCAAGATGAAGGCAAAGGCCGATGCAGGGGCGAGGTTTTTCCAGACCCAGGCAGTCTATGAACCGGATAGATTTGAGCGCTTTGCAGAGAGGGCAAAAGACCTGGGACTTCCTATCCTGGCCGGAATTATCCCCCTGCGATCCGAGCGAATGGCCCTCTATATGAACGAACACATACCAGGCATATACGTGCCTGAAGAGATGATACAACGCATTGCCTCGGCAGAGGACAAGATTGCCTGCGGGCAGGAGATTGCCTTTGAGATAATCAAGGCCATAAAGCCGTTATGTGATGGAATTCACTTGATGCCGATACGGCAGATCGAGACCGCTCTGCCTATTATTGATAGGGTGCTTGGGTCTCTATAGAAAGGAGTGTGGAGATGAGGAGGGCCTTTACACTTATAGAGTTGTTGGTGGTTATTGCTATAATTATGATCCTGGCAGGCCTCATTACCACTGCCAATCAGGCCGCCCGCAGAAGGGCCACCATTTCGCGGGCCAAGGCAGAGATAGCCGCCCTTGAGTCAGCACTTGAGCAGTATCAGGAAGATATGGGCTCTTATCCTAGAGGCGATATAGCAGAGGTTGTAAAGGCCTTGAGCGATAACGAGGACAATCCAGATTGGTATGGGCCTTATATGGAGTTCAAGGAAGATCAATTGAATGATAAAGGAGAATTCATTGATCCCTGGGGCAATCCTTATGTGTATACCTATCCTGGAGTCCACCACAAGTATAAATTCGACCTCTACTCCTTTGGCCAGAACGGCAAGGATGACAAAGGGGAAAAAGACGACATAACCAATTGGTGAACTCGAACAAGACTTTTTCGCAATGCTTTGCAGAAAAGTCTTGACCAAAATGCAAAACAATGCTAATTTGCCAGTATGAGGCGCTACCTCTACGATAATATTCTGAAGGATTTATCCAAAAAGATGGTATTTCTGACCGGCCCAAGGCAGGTGGGAAAGACCTTTCTGTCAAAACAGTTGATGCAGGAATTCAAAGAGCCTATTTATCTGAATTTTGACGATATAGAAGATGCGAAGATAATTCGGAATAAGCAATGGCCCCTGTCTGCAGATCTCGTGGTTTTAGATGAACTGCATAAACTTGATGGATGGAAGCGCTTTATCAAGGGGGTATATGACACAAGGCCTGAACACCAGTCCTTTCTCATAACAGGAAGCGCCAGGCTTGATACATTCAGGCAGAGTGGTGATTCGTTGGCAGGGCGATATTTTCATTATAGGTTGAACCCAATTTCTCTTAAAGAAGCGGCCAATCTTTCTCAGGATGTGCATGTTAGTTTGCAGAAATTGCTCAATAGGGGTGGTTTTCCAGAGCCCTTTCTCTCTCAAGATGAAGAGGATGTTAACCGCTGGCGTATTCAGTATTACACGGATTTGGTGCGTGAGGATATATTGGACTTTGGCCGCGTTCATGAGATAAGGGCAATAAAATTGTTATTAGAATTGTTGAGGTCAAAGGTGGGTTCTCCTATCTCTTATACATCCCTTGCAGAAGATTTGCAGATCTCGCCCAATACAGTAAAGAGGTATATAGATATACTTCAATCCTTATATATTATATTTCTTGTGCCTCCTTATCATAAGAATATTGCCAGGGCCCTGCAGAAGCGACCAAAGGTGTATTTTTACGATACCGGCTATATAAAGGGAGATGAATCAATTCGTTTTGAAAACCTTATAGCCGTAAGCCTGCTTAAAAATGCGCAGTATCTTTACGATGCAAAGGGCAGGCAGATAAATCTCTATTATCTGAGGGATAAAGAGGGCAGGGAGATAGATTTTGTCTTATCCGAGGATGAAAGCCTTACCCTTATGATTGAAGTGAAGCTGAATAAGGGGATTGTTTCAAGGCATTTGAGATATTACCAGTCAAGATTTGACACAGCTCAATTCGTTCAGGTAGTATTGAATTTGGACAAAAAATTTATCAGCAGCGGCGTAGATGTAGTCCCGGCTGTTGATTTCCTCATGGGGCTGGAGGTATAGGTTTTAGCGGCGATGTAATAAATAACAAGGAAGGAGTGGAGATGCGTTTTCCGTCTACTCAAACAATAGTAGGGCTTATTTTATGCGCGGTTGTGTTTTGTCCAGTGTCCGGGCTTGCGTGGGAAGGCGAGTCCTTGTCAGGGATTGTCCAGGCCAATAATGCCTTCGCCGTTGATTTATACCGGCAGCTCAAATCCAAAGAAGGAAATCTATTCATCTCGCCATACAGCATATCATCTGCCTTGGCAATGACCTATGCAGGGGCAAGGGGAAAGACAAAACAAGAGATGGCAAAGGTATTGTATTTCTCTCCTAATATAGAGTCAGTTGCAAAGGGATTTTCCCAATTAGACAAAAATTTAGATGCCATCAATAAAAGGGGAATGCTCAAGATAACAACCGCCAATTCCCTGTGGATTCAAGAGGGTTATGCTTTATTGGATAGCTTTCTTGATATTACAAAGAGATATTTCAAAGCGGGAGTAAACCTGGTTAACTTTATTAAAGACCCGGAAGGTTCTCGCCAGAAAATAAACAAGTGGGTAGAGAAAAAGACAAAGGAAAAGATAAGGGACCTGATACAGAGAGGGATGATAGATTCCTTAACCCGTCTTGTGTTGTGCAATGCGATATACTTTAAGGGCCAATGGGCGAAGCAGTTTAAAAAGGGTATGACGAAAAGAGAGGATTTCTGGGTTACATCGGATAAGACAGCAAAGGTAGATATGATGGAGCAGACAGAGGATTTCAGATATAGGGAGTTTGGCGCATTTAAGGCGATAGAGCTTCCCTATAAAGGTTTTGACGTCTCAATGGTGATATTTCTGCCAAAAGAGATAGATGGCCTGGGTAAATTAGAGGATATGCTTAATGGCCAGAATATAGAGAGATGGACGAGTTGGCTGATGGCCAGCCGCGAGATGCGGGTAGATGTGTCCTTGCCGAAATTCGAGTTTGAAAAGGGAGCGGAATTGTCAAAGGTATTGGCAAAAATGGGTATGCCCACTGCATTTTCAAATGCGGCTGATTTTTCCGGGATTACCGGTGAAAGGGATTTATTTATAAGCAAAGTAGTGCACAAGGCCTTTATAGAGGTAGATGAAGAAGGCTCAGAGGCAGCGGCCGCAACAGCGGTTGTGATGAAGGAGCTGGTTATGGAGCTGCGAGAGATATCCAGGCCCAAAGTCTTTCGCGCAGACCACCCGTTTATCTTCCTCATCCGCGACAACCGCAGCGGCGCAATCCTGTTCATCGGCAGGGTGACAAATCCGGAGGGGTGAGATAGGATAAATAACCTTTTTATATTATATCCTTGCCAATAAGTAAATAATCTGCTAATATTTACTTATGAATAAGGAAATAATTAGGCAGTATCTTCTGGATTTTCAGGGGAAAAAGTTCCCCAAAATAATAGACAGGGATATCTCACTGCCAGATTCTCCTAAAGTGCGCACTCTTATTGGCGGCCGCAGGACAGGAAAGACCTATCTGCTATATAAGAAGATATTGGAACTAGAGGCCAAAGGTATAGATAGAAAACAGATAATCTATCTCAACTTTGAAAATCCGGTTCTGGATACGATTTCTTATAAGGAAATAAAGGGGATTATTGATATTCACTGGTCGTTATTCCCCGAGGTGATGGATAGAAGGCTCTATCTGTTTATTGATGAGCCGCAGGTGATAGAGAAGTGGGAGCGTGCCATAAGGGCGCTGTATGATGACTATGGTATTGCGATATTTCTAACCGGTTCATCATCGCGTCTTTTGAGCAGAGAGGTTGCCAGCAGTTTAAGAGGCAGGGCGATTACGACCATCGTCTTGCCCCTTTCTTTTAGGGAGTTTTTACGGTTCGAAGGAGTAAAATACGATGTTGACAGAATAGATTCTAAGATGCAGGCAAAGTTATTAAACTATTTTGATAAGTATATGCAGTTGGGGGGATATCCCGAGATAGTCCTGGGAAAGGCCAGGGGTGAGGAAGTTAGGGTTTGGCAGGATTATCTTGATTTGACCCTTTATCGGGATTTGATTGAGCGTTATCACATAAAGAATACAGAGGTACTGCGGACCTTGATAGATTTAATCGTGAGTTCAACGGCTCGTGAATTTAGTCTTAACAAGCATTATCATAGTCTAAAGAGTCGTGGTTTAAGGGTAGGTAAAGAGACTGTATATGAGTACTTTAGCCATTTGATAGATTCCTTTTTTGTCTTTGCCTTGAAGAGATTCAGTTATTCCCGCAGGACAGAAAGTCTTTCTTTGCCCAAGGTATATCTGGGAGATATTGGTTTTTTGAATTTGTATTCAATCAGAAACTTGGGAGCGAGATTAGAAAACATAGTTTATCTGGAGTTATTAAGACGGACCTATGACAATCCTCTTCTGCATCTGAATTATTGGAAGTCTGAGAGGGGTTATGAAGTAGATTTTGTAATCAGTGAAAATAAAAGGGTGAAACGCGCCTTTCAGGTGAGTTTGACCCTGGAGGATGCAAAGACCAGAGAGCGTGAGATACGGGCCTTGTTGTTGTGTATGCAGGAGTTTAATCTAAAACAGGGCATTATCCTCACCAGGGAGGAAGAAGGAGAGGAGCGAATAAACAATAAAATGATAAACCTAATCCCCTGCTGGAAGTGGCTGATTAAGGGGGGATAACAGAGGAGGCGCGATCCTCTTCATCGGCAGGGGAGTGAAGCCGACGGGGTGAGGCGAGAATCTACGTCCAGTTATGTATTGACAATACACATAATATGCTGTATCCTTTATACAGGAGGATTTGCCTATGGTTCGGTTGAATATTACATTACCAGATGAGGTGGCAAGGAAGCTGGCAAAGAAACGAAATAAGAGCCGCTTTATTGCCATAGCATTAAAAGAGAAATTTGAACGGGAAAGAAAGGAAGAGATAGAGAGGCTTTTATTGGAGGGATATAGGGCAAGCTCTAGAGAAGATACAAACTTGGAGTCAGATTGGAAGGAAACAGAGATAGAACAGTGGGATTAAGTAAATATCCCGAAAGAGGCGAGATATATCTTGTATGTCTGGATCCAACAATTGGCCGCGAGATTAATAAAACACGCCCTGCCTTGATAATATCGAATGATATAAATAATAGGGTTGCCCAGACAGTAACGGTTATTCCTGTTACCTCCAACGTAGAAAAGGTCTATCCCTTTGAGGCCTATTTGTCTTCCAAAGAGACGGGGCTTTTTAAAGATTCCAAGGCAAAGTGCAACCAGATTAGGACAGTAGACAAAAAACGGCTGGTAAAGCCCATAGGAAAAGTCCCCCCTAAGAGATTGAAAGAGATAGAAACGGCCTTGCTTATACATCTAGGAATCTACCCATAATACGCAATATTTTCACTTGACAACTCCAAAATTCTATGAAAAATTTACCTATGAGGTAAAAAATATATGGCAGAGTATTATCAAAGGGCAATAAGGGTTAGCAAGAATAAATCCTTCTTCCTTTTCGGGCCAAGGGGTACGGGAAAGACTACCTGGTTGAGGCATAATTTCAAAAATGCGCTTTACATAGATCTATTGCGCCCGGATATTTACAGCGATCTCCTTGCCTATCCTGAGAACTTGATAAATTTCGTGCCGAAAGATTTTTCAGACTGGATTATCATTGACGAGATTCAGCGCGTTCCAGAGCTATTAAATGAAGTGCATCGCTTGATTGAAGAGAGGCGGTATAAGTTTATCCTGACTGGCTCAAGTGCCAGAAAGTTGCGAAGGGGCGGGGTTAATCTATTGGCCGGCAGGGCCTTGACCTATTATATGTATCCCTTAACAGCAGGAGAATTAGGCAGTGATTTTGATCTGTTGAATGCTTTGCGTTTTGGCAATATGCCGGCTATATATCAGGAGGAAGATAAAAAGAAATATCTGCAGTCCTATGTCTCAACCTATATCCTGCAAGAGGTATTGCAAGAGGGATTGACCAGAAACCTGCCTGCAT
>JALVWL010000081.1:12894-13521 GCA_027034965.1 Candidatus Omnitrophota bacterium | reverse complement strand
CCATTGACAAGAATAAGAGGCAATGGCCCAAGTTATGGCAGGCTTGTTGTTATTACCTCTCAAGATGAAGATCAGAAATTGTATGATCTGCCGGAAGGCTCTATTGTAGTTCTAAGAGACTATCCGACTTTATATTCCTCAACCTCAACGCCCGAGGCAATTATCATTGCCAAAGACGAGGAATCTCCGGCATCACATGCAATGCGCCGCGCGGAAATAGATAATATCCCTGTTTATACAGCAGGCCTTTTTGCCGAACATTTCTTTAAGCCTCTGGAAGGAAGGGTAGTAGAAATAGATAATGGATTTGCCAGGATGTTCCTGGGGAAAGATCTTAGGCATATATTATCTGCGCGCAGGCATGCAAAAAGTGTAAAGCTTCCAAAAGCAGAGTTACCCATTAGAGAATCCATATTACTTGAAAATGCTGAAAATCCTCATATGGTTGGCTATAAGGCCCATAATCTTTACAGGCTTATGTCAAGAGGAATAAAGGTGCCGTGGGGTTTGGTTATTCCTTTTGGCCTGTATGCAGAGGCAGTGAAGGCCCTTTCTATGGAAGAAAAGATTTTATCCGTTGGCCAGGAAACACAGGTGAATAAAATAAAGAAAATTTTGGATTCCATA
>JALVWL010000081.1:0-12884 GCA_027034965.1 Candidatus Omnitrophota bacterium | reverse complement strand
CCGAAGGCGTATCCAAACAATTATCCAAGAGATTAAACCCTTATGATCCTGAAGGCAATGAATTTATTGCCCGCACCAGTACAAATGCTGAAGATCTGGAAAACTATCCTGGCCTTGGCGCAGGTATATATGAAAGCCTGCTCTTTTCGTTTGAGTATATTGGGCAGTGGCCATTGGAAGAACAGATATGGCGTAGTATTGTTAGCTGCTGGGCATCGGTGTGGTCAGATGAGGCATTTTTTGAAAGAAGACGCTATGGGATAAAGCAAAATTCTGTTTATCCTGCAGTCCTTATTCAGAAATACATATCTCCGGCTTTGAGTTTTGTTGCGGATGTATACGATAAGGAAAGTATGCGTGTTGAGTTTGTAATTGGCAGGTTGTCTGTTCTTCTGAGCCAGGGGGTAAGCGGATATGTTATTAAATTAGAGAATGGCAGAGAAACAATTGAAAAGGATTCATTTAATGAAGTTATCTCTCCATATCTTACTGCTGTGTCCGCGGATAAGATAGAAATGGCAAAAGGTTTATTAGAGAACTGCAAGGATAACGTCTTTGAGGTATTAGGCAGCGTATTTGATACGTTTAACACCCCGCGCGATGTAGAAGGAGTTATAACCTCAGATGGCCAGATATACATAACCCAGGCAAGGGCATTGAGGGCGAGTAGTGGGATAAGCCTGAATACTAACGCTATCCTGCAAAATGTTTATCCTTATCTTCTGGGATTTATATGTGCAGTAAAAGATGTTTTTATATGGGATAACAAATTAAAAGAAAAAATCGTAATAAATAACCACATTAATGTAGATTTACTGCGATTGGTGTTAAGACAAGTACCTCTGAAAGAAATTGCCCTCAGTGCGCAGTTTAAAGTCCTGACATCTGATAAACTACCAGTAGTTATAAAAATCCCTAAAACCCGAGAAGAAACATCTGATGTTTTTCTCAGATGGGGCTTTTCTTATCTGTCGCCAGAATCTTTTAATAAATGGGTAAGCAGAGTGCACAACGGCAAAAAAGAAGGCATGCGAATTTTTAAAGAAAGGCTGCAAAACTCAACAGCAGTAGTGGAAACAATTTCATTGAATAATGTTGACGTTCTGGAAAGAAAAGGGATAGCTGTATTTCCTTATCAAGCTGGGAGCGTGTTTGTCCAGCCTAAAATGGATAATGTTGTTGCCAATGCATTAAGAAGTAATTATAAAAATGGCAGAATAGATATAGTAAAGCAAATTCTAAAGCAAATTGTTCAGAAAAC
This sequence comes from Candidatus Omnitrophota bacterium, assembly GCA_027034965.1. GTDB lineage: Bacteria > Omnitrophota > Gorgyraeia > S143-82 > S143-82 > S143-82. The sequence continues at coordinate 11,623 of JALVWL010000081.1, read as the reverse complement.
GCAGGAGCAACTCTGGGCTTATGGTGTTTATGAGTGTTCTATGTCATTTACAGTAAATTGGGGCGTAAATTATACAGAGGAAGGAATTGATGTCAAGTTGTTTGATATATGGGAATTAACTGATAATAAAAAAGAAGCTCTTGATAGACTCCATAAAACTACAAATAAAGGGTGGGAAAATATAGACGAACATCATTCTAATTGGCAGATAATGGACAGGGGCCATCCTCAATCAATAATTAGCTTAACGGATGAAAAAGTAGCAAGATGGTTCCTTAACATAATAGAAAAAGAATTTTCTCCTGTTAAATTAGAGAAATATTGGTGTAGTAATTTGTATAAGAAAATCAATGATCGTCATTATATAGATATAGAAGCGCAAACAGCTAGTAGTGGAATAAACAAAAGGTGCATTCCTAAATTTGTCAATTCCCCATCGAAAATCTCCCTTATAAAAGACGGGAATCTGAATATTGCCCTGGTTTATGCGATAGCCAGGCATGTTGCCCGTTCTATTAAATGTAAAGTGGGGCTTTACGGAAGCAGTCTATACTTAAGCAGAAACGGCTGGGTGCCGTTGTCTGTAATTGGTGATATAGATTTTGGCGTGTATAAGAGGCAAGATGCTTCGGAAATGAAGTTGTTTTACAACAGAATCAAAGATGGCATCATTGAAACTGTGAGATCCCTGAATCCTGAATTGATTTGTAAAGGCCTAGTTTCGTCTGATGAAAGCAAACTTTACAATATGATAGATGTGGATGGTATGGATGGATTCCTACCGTTCAGGACAATCCTTGTGCAATTTTCACATAGATACAGCTATAACTGTTTTGATTTCAACAGAAATAGTAAAGATGTAAAGCGAATGTTATCCATTATTAGGGTGATTGAGGAGGGCCTTTTTAATGAATTTTTGGGTTATCTGTCAGATGGTTGCCATATCAAAAAACAGAGAATTTTATTATTATCTGATGTAATAAGAGATAATACTATGATATACAAAGGTTACGATTTTTGGGGCTTCAAGGAAGAGTTCAAATCTCATTATTACGACTACTACCATTCCCTTATAGAGACAGAATTCACCGAATATGATATAGAGGCCATTTTAGCAAACAGCAGTATAACCAAAGCAAAAATAGCAGGGTTGCCTTACGATGATGTTATTGAAATGCTTGAGAATGCCTTTAAGCAGGCGTTTATGGAATGGAAGGATTATACCTGGAATGCGCTTGCGCGCAGGGATAAAGGTGAATTGCTTACATGTTTGTACCTGTCCATAATAAGTGAAGATGAATATTGTAATGTCTTTGATAGTCCTGAGAATACCCGCCGCGTATTTGCAAAAATATCAAGACAAGTAGAAGAAACAGGGGTTTTGCTATGCCATAAGACATCTCTGAAAATGTTAGATTTGCTGGAGGGGCTTGGGTTTGTCCGTGGTAAAGATATGGCAATAGTCTGCGTGCAGTTTGAAGATAATCTCAGAGAGCACTGTTTTGTAGTTGTGAAAAAGGCAGGATCTATGTGGGTTTTGGATTATACCCTGGGTCAGTTTTGGGGCAAAAAATTTGTATTTGCAGGCAAACTTTCTGATTACTGGCGCCTGCTTCATTATATCGGCAGTTATAAGATTCACCACAGCGATATTCAGAATTATAAAGACAAGGCTTTTGTGCGGAAATATATAGAAGAGATAAAGAAAAACAAAGAACCTTTCCATGAGTTAGAAGGCATACTAAAATCAACCAGCCCTATCAGCAATCGCGCAAAGATATGGCTCATTATTGCAAGCTTGTTTACTGTGCCGGCAATTCTTGGATATTTCCTCCCGTGGGTAAGTGGGCGGGTGCTTTTATTTGTTTTCATATTTTTGAATAAAAAATACATTTTTGACAAATTTATATCGTTATTGCATGATGAAGCAAAAGAAAATATCGAAGATATCCAATGGTATGATTTATTAAAGAGCTCATTTAGCACAGATGAGAGAAAGCGTGAATTGATACGCAAAGAAATAGAAAAACTATATGTCCTATTAACATATCCGAATGTGGATTCTGTTTTTATTCTAAAGAAAATAGTTAAACTTGAGCAGGAATTGAACAATTACAATGGAATTAGCAATACAGAAATAACCCACCCTGGAATCAGTGATGTTTTAAAGAAAAATTATTCTAGATTTTATAGAAAGAGTCATATATTCAGGCAGGCAATCAAAAACTCAAGGCTCTCCTCAGGCAATGTTATGGTAATAAGGACATCATTTGACAAAAAGAGCAGATTTACGGCAATTGTATTTATGGACGATTTTGATAAGGCCAGGAAAGATGAAATTGCGAGGGATATAGTCTTAAGATTTGATATGTGGGAGTTTATTTCGAAATACGATATCGTTATTGAGGCCTACAAAAACAGGATAATAGCAAGGACAGGAAAACCTGCGATAGATAACAAACTAAAATCCCTATTAAATTACTATCCTGTCAATATGGAAGAAATACCCATCCGTAGAAGGCAATCTTCCGGCAATGGCACTAAATATTATGTTGTCTCTGACATGCATATTTCAGATAGCGGTTTTGAAGATTATTTTACTCCTGAGGCAGAGGAAGATTTTATAGGGTTATTAAATAAAGTGTCAAAAGAAAATGCTGCCTTGTTGATAAATGGCGACTTCTTTGATTTGCACAAATCGTGCATAGAGCATATCGTTCTTAACCGATCAAGTTTATTCAATGCCTTAAACAGGGAAATAAACCTTATTTATGTGCTTGGCAACCATGACGAAGATATGCGCATTGCAGAAGTGCAGGATGTCCTTCGCAGAGCCATTCCAAACGCAAAGCTAACAATATATCCCGAATATTATTATGATGCAGGTGCAAAATTGTATGCAGAACATGGGCATATATATGACGAATACGTTAATTCTAAGTTCACCCGTTATATAGAAAATGGCGTTTATTTTATTAAAAGGTTATTAGGTTGGCCAAAGGCGCGTTACTCGGAATATATAGATATGCTTTTTGCCAGGCTGGATAAATGGTTATTCCACGAGGTTTCCAAAATCAGTTTTTTCAGAAACAGGGTGTTTAGGTTTAAAGTCAATACAATGCTTCAGCGGGCGCTGGTTGTAAGGCAGGTTTTGGATGTTGATGTGGCAGTCTTTGGCCATACGCATACTCCTTTATTAATAGACCCGGAATATATTAAACGGTTTGTTAGGTGCAATGTGGATTTCCCACCAATGCATGTAATAAATAGTGGTTCCTGGAGCATTCCAGCGCCATCTGCTGAACATCAATGGATGGATAAAATCAGGCTTAATAAGCGTGCTTTAGCTGGCAAAAAGCAATTTTATAATGGATTTAGTGTTGACAGAAGTATTTTCGAGATTGGCAAAGGATATAATATAAAGCGTATAAGAAACAGCGGGGCATCTATGGTTGGCTACAGAATAAGAGGATTGTATACCAACCATAGCATAACCGCCAATTATCATAATTTTGTATTACATAGAAGTTCGGCATATCTCACATTTTACCCCATCCACGCTCCGCCGGTGGGGGAGAGGAATGTGCTCTATTTTGCAAAATCAGCGCGGGATAAAAGAAACAGTCTTATCCTTATCAGAGAAGGTGATATCAATTTTTCTAAAAATATCTTTGCGGCCAAGGAGATTAAAGCCCACACCCAGGCGAGGGGAGAAACCAATATGGGCATTGAAGGAGATAGTGCCGATTTTTACAGAGAGCAGATGCAGATATACGGGGATGATGCTGCCGTCGCCAACGGTAAGAAAAGACTTTCTGCCTTTTTCATAAGGTATGTTAAGTCGCATCGCTTCTTGGAGGGAAAAAATAGAGAGAAACGCGCCAGAATCTACATAAGCTTCAACAATCTTTTTGGTTTTCTTGAATGTAATCTCAATAGGAATAATAGGACAGGCATTGAATCTATAATTTTTGTATGGAAAAACAATGCGTTTCTTCATAGTATGGAAACAAAGTCCTCCGGCCGTGGTATAGGCATCCCAGTAGTAACAGCATTGGGGTGTTTGGCTTTGGCCTTGCGTTCCAACTCCACCACATCATACCCTATAAAAGGCTCGCCTTCAGCCACTACTAAATATTGGCCGCCGTATTTGTCTACTAGTTCCTCAAGATGGGCGGCTATCCAGGCATCATCGGTTTGGATTTTGAGGGATTTGAGATTTTTCTTCCTTTTTGGCATTTCAAACCTCCTGCACTCAAAATATACTACGCCCACAAGGGTAAGTCAAGGTGATAGGCAATTGAGTATTATAGAGTTGAGGGAAAAATTCAACACCCACTCCATCCACGCCCCGCCGGTTATAACTAAATTCCTGAAAATATCTTATTTTATAAGTTTTATGGCTTCTTTAGCCCCGACAACCTTGAAAGGTAGGTCTTTACGACGGGATAAAAAATGCCGGTTCTCAGTGACTAATATATCTGCGCCTACCCATTCTGTATATGCGGCAATAAAGGCATCGGCGTATTTAAGTCCTTTCAGCTGGTATTTAACCCCTATTTCAAATGGGACTTCGGTATCTTCATCTATATTCGTTAGTCCATTGATGGCTGTTATAAATTCTTTGAAGGCTTCGGGTGTCAAGTTGTTGCGAACTTCTTCAATAATCATACGAGTAATGCGTAAGGAGGCACTGCCAATATTTTCTGCTATTTTATCAAGGAGTTTTATGCAGGCGGGATCTTTGGCCGGGCCGAGAGCAAAAATATCGTTGCTATCTAAAACGACTAGCAAGTTTTTCCTCCCAGAGCTTTTCTCTTGTCTTGCGGATATGATTGATAATTTCCTGTTTGCTCATTCCTTTATATGGATTGGGGGCATTAGACATAAGCTGGCGTATCTTTTCAAAACTTCTTTTAATTTCCGTGCTTTTTCTCATGTATTATCACCTCACGATGTAAGTATAGCATTTGGGTATAGTATGGTCAACCTTGATTGTAATACCGGGATAGGTGAGGATCACACAAGCTCTAATTATTTTGCTCCTGCAGCGCCCTATAATTTATCATTTGCTTTATACAACCCCATCCACGCCCCGCCGGTGGGGAAAAGGAACAGAATAAAAGAAAATAACAAAAACACCAGCGCAAGTGCTATTAGAAGTAAATTAATAATAAATAATCAAGCCGGTTTTATGATTTCTAAAAATTTAGCTGGTGATACAATTTTTACAGAAAATTTACGTTCTACATTATCTTTGATTGATAAAAGGTCTAAATCTCCGGTTATTAGATATGGGGCCCTGCCTGCAACAGCTACTTCTATAAGTTTATTGTCTGCTATGTCACGACAGATATCTATTTTAACAACAGGGTTTACGAAAATAGCCTTTGTTTTTAACAAAAGAATGAATTCTTTCCTTTCATGGGCTTTGATAAACTTTCTGAATTTTGGCCTTTTGAGGACAAATTCTAATTCCTTAAGTAGCAAGTTCGACGATATCAGGGCGAATTTATCATTCTTTAGCAGGGAAAGGATTCGCAGGCAATTACCCCTGGTTAAGAGGGCAGAGACAAATACATTGGAATCAATGACGACTCGCATAGAATTTATTCCTAGCCTTCTTAACCTCTTGAGAAATTTCGGTTCTGGAAAGTTTGGCTTTAGAAGAGCGCGATTTAATGTTTCTAATAATTATATCAAGCCGTTTGCCCCAGAGTTCTTTTTCAAGCTTTCTAACGAGGGCGATTTTATCTTCAATAGAGAGCTTTCCGACCAATCGCTCCACATCTTTGGGTTTAAGCTCTATCGTAACCTTAGTGGACATGTGAAACACCTCCTTACTAACGCAAACTATAGCATAGCTAAGAATTACAGTCAAGGGATGAGAAGCGCAATGAAGTATAAAGAACAAATGTCTAATATCACTTCCCACCCCATCTACGCCAGGCCGAGTGGTTATTTATCCCCTAATATTTTTAATAATTTTCTGGGGGTAATAATGGGGATTCTGCGGAAAGTTTTTAAGACAAGTAAGTCCTTGTCACCTGTTACGATGAAGTCTGCCCTCCCAGAATCTGCTGTTAACAGGATATGGTTATCTGCTGGATCACGGCAAATAGATATTTCTTTTGGACATAGCTCGGTGAATTCAGCAAATAGTTCTATGAATAATAATATCTTTTTAAGTTCTTCTTCATTAATGATATTAGCAAATTTGGGCCTTCTTAATACTCTTTGGGGTTCTTCAAGCATTGAAATAGAGAATATGAGGCTTATTTGTTCCTCTTTGAAGGCCAACCAAATTTTACGGGGAGCGCCGCCTTTAACGATAGCGGAGACAATTACATTAGTATCAAGGAGTATCCGTAGCATACATTTCTTTTCTTACTGCTCGAATTTCTTGTTTAATTTCTCTTTCAGATATAGGAAATCTTTTACGCCTTTGGTCAATGTTGCTAAATATTCTTTCTATTATTTTCCCCAGGGTCTGACACTCAAGCCGTTTGGCAAGTCTGATCTTGTCATCCAAAGGAAGGCTGTTTATTATCTTCTCCAATTGTTTGATATCAACTTCAATAGAAATCTTAGGCATTTAAAACACCTCCTTACTTCTTTTGATTTAAACGTAGCACCGTTATTATCTTTTGTCAAGGAAGGCAATTATATGAATTATAGGACAGGCGTTGAATCCATAATTTCTGTATGGAAAAACGATGGGGCTTTTCATAGTATAGAAACGAAATCCTCAGGCCGTGGTATAGGCATACAAGTAGAAATCGTGTCTTCTTCAATTAGTGATGAAATCTTAAATAACTTATTAGATCAAGTTGAAAAGAAGCTTAAAAACGCTTTTATAGTTGATGATGATATCAAAAAGTATGGTATTGCCCAATTAAAGCCAGAATTAAAGAAGGGGGGAAGATTATATCCTTATATAGAAAACATTTTCGACTTTTTGGATGAAATTATAAAACTGCCTATTCCTTTCTTCAAAGGTATAGAGGCTTTTCTATCCATATTTACTAGAGAAAAAATACTTAAGCTTATTGAAGCAAATAAAATTGATGGACAAATAATTAACTTCATCATTTCGTTTATTAAAAGTAGGTATAGGGAAAACTGTTGTGACTATTATGAGCTTAAGCAATTTATTAGAGTTTTTACCAATTCTGGATTTTTAAAAGAAATAGCTAAACCTGACAGTTTACATAGATTGGACAGAGGTGGCAGGCTGTATGAATTTCGAAAACATATTTTTGAGGCATTTGACTGTATTAGAAAAGATAGTGAGTGGTCCTCAAAAGCAATCTTTAGCTTTGATTATACTATATCGTATTATAGATTTTTAAATGAAATTTCCAATCCTGATAACTTAGCTAACGACATGAAAGGAGGGAGATTATATCCTTACGGCGGATGCATATTTTCATTCTTCAAAGATGTTCTGAGAATGGATGGCAATCCCGATGTAATTTTTCAGTTTTTTACTAGTATTTTTTTGGATTTGGCCATATTACGGCTTATAGAAAAAGAAATATTTGATGAAGATATCGTTGAGACTATACTTAGCGCTCTCATTAATGTTTACAAAAAGACTTCTAACCCAGAAAAAGCGTTATATGTTATGTCTGAACTAATTACTAGCAATAGATTTATAAGCAAGATTATCGATCTTAAGATCTCACATAAAATAAAAGAGAAAGACATATTACATATAGAGCCATGCTATGTAATTAAATTATTGGAGTATATATTGCTTGAAGACACATCCCTTCCGGTTGAGCAGATAGAAGATGTGTTTTATGATTTTTTACGTAAGCTTGAATTTATTTCTAATACGATAGAGAATCAAACTAAAACTAATATATTAAGGAAGTGCTTATCGAAAGCTAAGTTGCAAAATTATACTACAAACCTTAATTTTGGACTCTACAACAATTGGGAAATGATTAACAATGCAACAGGTTGGTTTATACTAAACGATTACCGTATACTGGCTGAATTAGTTGCCAGATATAATTTAACAGGATTTATCAAGGATGTATTAAATAGAACAGCGAACACACAGGCCGGTAAAATTAATCTCCTTATACATCCCATATCAGCTTCTCTATATCAGCGATATAAAGCAACAGGAGGGCCTTATAACCTTTACCAAAGCAACGTCCTTGATACACTATCAAGGGTACCTCAAGTCTCACCAGACATAGTCCAGCAATTGGTGATAGTAGAACCGCAAAAACTTGGAGTAAGAAAAGAAGAAAAATTAAGATTCACTGGCCGCAGGGCTATGGTGGAAGATGTTCATGAAAAGGGAGATTGTATTTATATAAAGGCAATAACCAAGCTTGAAATTGGCAGAACCATACCAAGCCACAAAGAAAACTTAACTGCTTTTAATGCTGAAGCCTGGTTGTATGCCAATGTATTAAAGAAAGCAAAGGAAGAAACAAAGCTTCCTAAAGGGTATAAAGTGCCAGAGACTCTGGCTTTTAGTAATAAGCTAACTGAACAAGGGATATATCTATTTAAATTAAAAGAGGAAGATATACTTCTGGAACCTGATAAAGATGATATTAAATCCCTTCAAGATGTATTTGTAGATAATGAAGGCAATATTATCTGTATAGGCTATTATGCTGATAAAAAAGCAAGGCAGGAGATATTTGATTATCTGAGCGAATACAATGCCAAAAGGGCAATAAAACACTGCAGAACCCTTAGGGTGTTATTCCAGGATTTAGGAATAGCATATAAAGAGATAATAACATTGTTCCATGATATGAGTGATGGCAGGACCTGGGATAGACTGCAAATACCTGCGGGATTTATCCCCAATGTAGACTTGCAGATGGCCCATCCAAATGCGAGGGGGCAAAACGGGACATTTGTTGATTTTAATCTTCATCATTTATTAAGAATACCCAAAGATGGTATAGGTATTGTGCATATTGCTGACTGGTGGTGGTATGCTGCGTTTCAGATAGGTATGCTTGCTGGGTATAAATTTGACAGGGAAAACCCAGAGCTTATGGATAAAGTAGATGAAGAGCTAAAGGAGGTATTGTGGAATGGAATCATAAAGGAATTATTAGAGCCAATAGCAGGTAAAAGAGTGCCTGACTTTATAGAGAAAAGTTGTGAAATCTCAGCCAGAGAAATAGCAAATGCCTATAAGAATCTACTTTATCCCAATGAGGAAGGCTCAAGGACAAATTTAGGCCTGCAGAACAGCTCCTTGCCCTGCCAGCACTTTGTCAGCATGCTTGACTGGCTGAGTCTGTGGATGATTTATGCGATGGGTAAGGAAGATGGAGAGGAAGAGATAAAAGAAAATAGCAAAAGCACCAGCGCAAGCCCTAGTAGAGATGAGCTTAAGAAAACATCCTTTGAAATTCCATTTTACGGATTTAGGGGAAAGAGCGCGGGGAGTGGGATTGTTGATTTCGATAATAGAAGTTATCCCGATAATGTTGAAAATAGATTAAACCAGACCAATTTCTTCAAGGATAACCTTTTTAAGCGGCCTTTTGCTACCAAAGCGTTTCACAGCGTCCAGAACCTCTATTCCAGCAAGCCGCCCCTCTTCGTCATAATCAACAGCAATCCCATCGCCCAGCTCTTTGGTGGTAACTGTAGATTCTTCAAATCTTATGTAAAGGGCATCTACTTCAGGGTCATAGGTAATGCGCATAATTATTCCTCCTTTTATACATCAAAAATAATACACATAGACAGTAATTACAACAATGCAGTCTCTTTCTTCTACAAAGATAGGCCTTACTTGTTTAGTGCTGTAAAATCGACCATTCCATTTATTATTATATGGAAAGTTTTTGCGGCATTCAAGTTTGCCCAATTTAGCAGGCTGCCAATTGTCTCTAAGGGATATAATCGCATCAATAATTTCTTCCTCAGTGGTTCCTCTGTAGGCCATTTGTTCTCTGGCATGTCTGCTTATTTTGACCTTTTTCATAGCAACAATTTAGCATCCTATAATAGAGAAGTCAAGGAGAGCCTATTAAACAAGAATATATATTCTCCGCATCTCATCCACGCCTCGCCGGCGAGGAAAAGAAATAGAATAAAAGAAAATAGCAAAAATACCAGCGCAAGCTCTGTTAAGGATGAGCTGACGGAAAAAGAGTTTTTTGAGGCACTGAAGAGAAAGGAATTCGGTACACTGCGTCTTGCAATAACCGATGGGTGCGCTCTGCCATGCCTGCATTGCTACCTTAATAGCCCCAGAGGCGTAAAATCTATGCCTGCCTGGCGGGTGAGACTGGTTATTGATAAATTAGCTAAATATATGCCTTTGGGAGGATTTGAGTTGCAGTATAGGGGAGACCCAATAGATTATTATGATAAAAAGTCAGGTTGGAACTTATATGATGTATTACAATATGCACTTTCAAAGTATGTGAAAATATCTATCATAACTCGTGGCCCTGCACGTATGGATAAAAGGACGCTTGAATTATTGAATAAGATAGGCTCTATTGAAAATCCTATGCTAAATATAGGATTATCTATACATAATCTTTTTGTTCCTCATTTTAATAGAATTAAAATTGCCACAAAGGAAGAAAAGAAACAATTAGAAAAAGAATTAGTGAAAAGATATAAGATTATCTTAAAGAAGCTAAATAATCACATTGCAGCAATCAATACATTTCCTTTGATAGATATCGATGATAATGGAAGGCCTTATTTAAGTTCATTTGCCAGGAATAAATTATTAAAAGAAATTTTCTCAATAGATCTTGAACCAGAATTTTTATGTTTTGGTATAAATATGTCATTCGGTATACATATGGCAAGGGTTAGGGTTTTAGGCGCTTCTGAATTAGCGGTGTCTAGAAGGGCATATCACTTGTTAAAAATGTGTGGGTTTAAGGCTGAATTGGGGAAGAATATACATGTAGATGAGCGTGATATTGTTATAGCTCCTAATGGTAAGGTTTATTTAGCATTTGACCATCCGTATGCTTTTTATACTGTTGGAGACGTGTTTAAAGATAGGATATACGAAAGGGTAGAGGATGATGTTAAATGTGAAAGTTTTGCCACATGGATTGCTATGCTATATTGGCATGAAATTGAAAACACACCAAAATACCTGCCTATATGGAAAGAATATTTGAATATGCCACGTATTAGATTGATGTTATTCCAAAGCATTTCCCAGTTTTATCCTTCAGCGCGCCAGGCCATAAAAGAGATATTATCAGAACCGATAGCAAATTATCCCAACTTTTCAAAAGAAAAAATTTACCGCTGGTATGAAATGTTAAAAGATATCCCTATCGGCGTGCATCCTGATATATTGCGCGAGAGAATGCCAGCGCCCAAGCCAAATGAGCTTAAGAAAACATCCTTTGAGATTCCGTTTTATGGGTTTAGGGTAAAGAGCGCGGGGAGTGGGATTGTTTCCCTATCCAATATTTTCCCATCCAACAGGAGAAAATTACAGGAGGCATCAAAGATTGCATTTGATTTAATAGAAAAAGGCAAGAGGGGAAATCGGCCGGATATATTGGGGATAAAGCGGTTTATGGAAGAATATAATGTCAACAGCAAGCAAATGCTTCCGATGATTAATAGAGTTGGATTAATAAAG
>JALVWL010000080.1 GCA_027034965.1 Candidatus Omnitrophota bacterium | reverse complement strand
GCTATACAGACCCCAACCCTTCCACTGGCCCTGGCATATCCGTCAGCGGCGTGGGCTGCACCCTGCTCGTGACGGGTCAGGATAAAATCAATATCAGAATCATAGAGGACATCAAAGGTGGGCAGGACCGCACCACCCGGATAACCAAAGAGGTGTTTGACCCCCTCTCTTTTTAAAGCCTCTACCAATATTTGTGCACCCTTCATCTTTGCCATCTATTTATCCTCCAGAACTGCTATACCAGGTAGTTCTTTCCCCTCCAGAAACTCCAGAGATGCCCCGCCTCCCGTAGAGATATGGGTCATCTTATCCTCAAGGCCGAATTTTGCAATCATAGCAGCGGTATCGCCGCCTCCGATTATCTTAACCGCCCGCAGATCAGCGATTGCCTCGGCAACCTTGCGGCTTCCTTCATCAAAAGGAGGTACTTCAAAGACCCCTAATGGTCCGTTCCAGACAATCGTCTTGGCAGAAGAAAGTGCCTTTGAGAACAACTCCACGGTCTTAGGCCCTATGTCCAGGCCCATAAACCCATCTGCTATCTCCTCAACCACCTCTGTCTCAACACCCTCTTTCAACTCCCTTGCAACCACGTGGTCTACGGGCAGAAGTATTTCAACCCCTTTCTCCTTTGCCTTTGAGAGAATCTCATCTGCAACCTCAACCTTATCTGCCTCCAGCTTAGAAGATCCTATCGGTCTGCCCTGGGCCTTTAGAAACGTATATGCCATACCACCACCGATAATAATACCCGTTACCTTTGTCAACAGGTTCTCTATCACCATTATCTTATCCGATACCTTTGCACCGCCCAATATAGCGTAGAAAGGCTTTTCAGGGTCTTCTAGGGTCTCTCCAAGATATTTTATCTCCTTCTCTAAAAGCAGGCCAGCCACTGCAGGCAGATATTTAGCCACGCCCACTGTAGAGGCATGTGCCCTGTGAACCGTACCAAAGGCATCACTGACATAAATCTCACCAAGAGAGGCCAGCTCTCTGGCAAAATCAGGGTCGTTTTTTGTCTCTTCTATATGAAAGCGCAGATTCTCCAGTAATATTACCCGCTCACCAGCCGAAGAGACCGCATCTTTTACATCCTCACCCACACAATCATCGAGCTTAAGCACCCTCTCACCAAGAAGCTCCTCCAAACGCCTTGCAACAGGCGTCAGACGCAGATTCTCTTTGACCTCTCCCTTAGGTCTGCCAAGATGACTCATCAGGACTATCTTTATCGCACCATTATCTAAAGCATATTTTATAGTTGGTAAGGCCGCCCTTATCCTGCGGTCATCGGTTATATTTCCATCCTCATCAAGAGGGACATTAAAGTCAACCCTCATCAATACAGTCTTTCCTTTAAGGTCCACATCCTTTATTGTCTTCTTTGCCATAAACTACCACCTCCACTTGGCCTTTTACCACAAGTTTAAACTACAGAATCTAGGCTATGGTTGCAAATAAAGTCTCAAATTACATACAGGATTACGATAGGTATGATAGCACAAAACCCCGAAATTATCTACCAAATCACATCCCTTAATCTCTTCGCGCACAACTCAGGCGTGCTAGGGACTATATAGAACCCACTTCCCCACTCAAACCCTGCCACCTTAGAGATCCTGGGCATTATCTCTATATGCCAGTGATAATACTCGTAATTTCCCCTCAAAGGCGGTATATGCACGACAAAATTATAAGGGGGATTGTGCAACAACAATTTCAACCTTATCAATGCATCCTTTAAGGCCTTTGCCAGCTCATAGGCCCTTTCATCATCAATGCTCGAAAATTCACAACAGTGATACTTAGGCACTATCCACATCTCAAATGGAAACCTGGCACTAAACGGAGAAAAGGTTATAAAAAATTCATTCTCATAGATGACCCTTTCAGCCTCTGATCTTTCCTGCTTCCACATATCACAAAAGATGCACCTCTCCCTATATTCGAAATACGCTTTGGCCCCTTCGAGTTCGTCCTTGACGTTTTTAGGTATCATAGGCAAGGCAATCAACTGGGAATGATCGTGCTCTATCGAGGCGCCAGCCGAGGCACCGAAGTTCTTAAACACAAGGATATAACTAAATCGATCATCCTTCTTAAGGTCCTCTATTCGCACCTTATAGGCCTTTATAACCTCCTTTATCTCCTCGAATGAAAGATCAGCCAAGGTCTTGAAATGGTCTGGCGTTTCTATAACCACCTCATGGGCCCCCACACCCGTCGAGGCATCATAAAGTCCAACCGGCCAGCTATCCAGTTCCTGTTCTATCACAAGGGCCGGAAATTTATTCGGAACGACTCGCAACGACCAAGGGAAATCCTCTCCAGCAGCCGGCACGGAATAGACCTCTGGAGGGGTATCCTGTTCATGCCCTGGGCAGAAAAAACACTTCTCGGGATGTCTTTTTTCCACAGGGACATAGTGTTGATGGAAATCGTCCACATCCCAAGGAGACTCGGTCTGGACTATCACCCACCTACCGACAATTGGATCTCGCCTTAATTCAGTCATACTTCCACCTCTATTGATTTCAAGAAATCAGCAGAATCCTCAGGAGGCATCGGATTTATATAGAACCCACTACCCCATTCAAACCCCGCAACCTTTGTCAATTGGGGAATAATTTCGATATGCCAATGGAAATCCTCTTCCAGTGTCATCCAGTATCCCGGACGTTTCTTCTTTCTAAATGGAGCCGTAAATAATACCCAGCTATAGGGTGGGTCATTTAAACCTATCTTTATCTTTAACAAGACCCTCTTTAAGATAGTAGATAGGTTTCGATAGCTGGCTGGATCCATCTTATAAAAATCACAGAGGTGCTGTTTTGGTAAGATCCACATCTCAAATGGAAATCGGCTTGCAAATGCAGCAACAGCAAGAAAATCATCGTTCTCATCTATCACCCTTACCGCCTGTTCCTTTTCTTGCTGAATAATATCACAGAAAATACATCGTTCGTGGTAGTTATAATAGCGCTTTGCCCCGCCCAATTTTTCCTTTACCCGCTTTGGATTTATCGGTAATGCGATTATATTAGAGCGACTATGGAGTATTCTCCCAGTCCTTCCCCTGCCCTCATAGTTCTTGTAGATAAGCACATACCTCAAACGTTCATCCGCCTCTAGATCCCGTATACGCAGTGCATAGACAGAAAATATCTTATCGATATGCTCCACACTCAAATCAGCCACGTTAAGTATATGCTCTGGTGTCTCTATGACCAATTCATGGGCACCTATCCCATTCATCACATCATAAAGTCCATGGGCCCGCCTGTTTATCTCCCCTTCTATCTGAAGCACCCTATTCTTTCTAG
>JALVWL010000079.1 GCA_027034965.1 Candidatus Omnitrophota bacterium | reverse complement strand
TAGATTTAGGGGGACACAGGTTTATGATATACTTGCTATGGTTGTTTCCTTTTTGTATTTCTACCTCTATCTGTCCTTTCTCATCCCATCAGGCCTGTCCCTGGTTGACCAGGGGCAGAGGCCTTTGGATTGGATTAAGACCGGCCTTGTAAGGGCAAAGTCGATCCTGATCTATATGATTGTCACATTCCTTTTGTTAGTGCTCTCTGTCCTTTTTGTTGCATTCTTATTGGTTGCGATATTGTCCCTGGTCAGTTTCAGCAAGCTATTGGGTCTTTTGCTCTATCTATTGGGTTTGATTGCAGTGATTGGATTCTATATTGTCTATATGTTCAAGATTATGCTCTTGAATTATGCTATAGTTGTTGACGGCTATCCCCTGCGAGAGGCGGTCTCCTATGTCCTGCGCATAACCAAGGGCAGGATGGGCAGGCTCATCCTGTTTGCGGTGCTCCTGATAGGCGTAAATATAATGCTCCTGATAGGCGTAAACATACTGATTATACTCTTTCTGGTTGTTGTCGTATTTTTGCTGTCTCTCTTAGGGGTGATATTGCCGCAGATTATAATTAAGGTGATTATACTTGCACTGTTCTTGGGAGTAATCTCGTTGTTATCCGTGTTTTCGATAATTGGTTTCTACGTCTATTACAGGTACCTGGGTTCCTTTGATTCGGGCCAAGATGTCGTTAGAGAGGATATAGCGGTAGGTGGCCCTGCGCCTGAATCGATTAGCGGCTCGAATAAGTGATTTGTGCTGAGTCTTTGGAATAGGGGCGCGAGGCCTTCAGAGAGAAGAGGGACAGTGGATATTGATTTAAGGGAAGCATTATTGGGTCTTGAAGACAGGCCAGAGGTAAGTTTTAAGTGGGACTATGGCACAGGCCTTGTGATAGCTGGCTCCCACTCTGCTAGGGGGTGTGCCTGTCTTGCGGCCTATTCTGCCCTGCGCGCGGGCATAGGGAAGCTGTTCCTTGCCTCTCTTGAAGAGGTCATTGCGGCCTGTGCATCTTTTGTGCCAGAGGCTATGTTTGTTCCCTGTAAGTCTATCCTGGACCTGCCGGCAAAGACGGATTTCTCAAAGATGGATGTGGTTGGAATAGGGCCGGGCATTGGATTGGGTGCAGAGACAGAGGAGCTGGTGCAGGAGGTCATAGATATCTGTGAGACAGAGAAGATCCCCCTGATACTGGACGCCGATGCCATCCTGCTCCTAAAGAATAGCCAGTTTAATCTCAGGGGGAAGCTGATTACGCCCAATCTGAGGGAATTTTCTCAACTCATATCTCTTTCAGTGGATGAGATCCTCAAGGACCCTGGAGGATATGCAGAGGCCTATGCCAGGGAAAGGTCGGCCTGGGTAGTGCTCAAGACGCATAATACGGTCGTTGCCGCGCCTGACGGCAGGGTCTATGTAAACAGGACAGGCAATCCAGGGATGGCAACAGCCGGTGCGGGCGATGTGCTGTTAGGGATATTGATGACTATGCTCTGTCGCTTCGATGATATATTTAAGGCCTGTTGCGTGGGCGTATACCTGCACGGCCTGGCAGGGGATATAGCCGCAAGAGAAAGGTCAAAGACTGCCCTGATTGCAAGGGATATAGCGGATTATATCGGCCGGGCTATAGAAACTAAGAATCAAGCATGAAGAATGAAGGATGGAGATTTTGTTTAGTGACATATTTCTCTTTCTTAATAAAAAATTTTCTTCGTTCTCCTTGCTCCATCCTTTATTTTTAAGATTTGAATTATCTAAAATGCGCAGTTTGGTCTTGATTTTCATATTTGTGATCTTGCAGGCCCTCTTTCTACAGGGCCCTGGACTTGCCTTTAGTAATATCAAGTACGATATAGAGTGCAGGTTCCTGGAAGACCAGGGGCGACTTCAGTGTCAGGAACGGCTTAGTTTTGATTCTCAGGAGGGTCTTGATGAGATACACCTGCATTTCTACCCCCACCACAGGTTCTCAAGGGATGAGATAGATTCTTATAAGAGGTATCTGGGTTATTTTTCTGTCTCTGCCCTCGACGAACAAGACCTATCAACGCAGGCCGGAGGAATCGATTACATAAGAGTTGGCGGCAGACCGGCCTTCTATGAATTCAGGGGTGATGATGAGACGATTCTGGTGGTAAGGTCGCGCATAACCGGCTCGACAGAGCTGGAGATAGGTTTCTGGGTAGAGGTGCCCAGGCGGATTGGCAGGTTTGGCCGCTGGTCAGGCCTCTATAGCCTTTACAGGTTCTATCCTATACTGGATGTGGAGGATAACGGTGTATTTAAGGATTACCCTGACCTTATAGTACACCAGCCTTACATAAGCGAGTCGGCTGATTATAGGATGCGCCTGTTCCTGCCAAGGGGATATTCTGTTGCCTTCAGTGGGGTCATAACTAGGCAGGAAAGCTCACCTGAGGGCCTGAAGTATACCATTGAAAGTGATAAAGAAATAAGAGATTTCTACCTTGCCTTTTCCAAGAAATACAGGGTCTATCGCCGGGAATATAAGGGTGTAGAGATAAAGGTGTTCTATCTTGAAGGTCGCAGGGATTCGGCTGAGGAGATAGCCGGATTTGTCAGGGATGGCCTTAGATTCTATTCCAGGGTTATTGCGCCCTATCCATATAAACAGATCTCGGTTGTTCCGGTTGGACTTGGTTACGGCGGCAATGAGACCTCGAATGTGATTATGCTGGACAGCCGTGTCTATGACATCCCGAAATTCCTGTCCCGCTATAAGGAGTTTCTGGTTGTGCACGAGCTTGGTCATCAGTGGTGGTTCAATGTGGTTGGTTCGGATGAATTCACTCAGACCTGGATGGACGAGGGGATCAACTCCTTTTTTGTCCAGGAGTATCTGAGGGAGAAATACGGCCCTGACCCTGAAATCCTACACATCCCCTGGTTTTTGAGACCGATACTGCCAAATATATCATTTTCTTACTCTGCTATTTATCGCTGGCATTACCTGGTTAATCGAGGGATAAATCCGCCGGTGATAGGGGAGATTGGTCGGTTTAAGGAACCGAGTACTGTATTTGCCATTGCCTATGGGAAGGGAGAGAGGGCCCTTGAGATACTGAAGAAGGTCTGTGGAAGGGATAAGCTCTATAAGGCCCTGCGGGATTACTTTGATGCCTATAAGTGGAAGATAGGCCATCTCTCGGACCTTAAGGGGCTATTGGCAAAGGAGTGTGGGAAGGCGAGTCTAGAGGTCCTTGACTTTTATCTCTCTGGCAAAAAGACCGACCTTTCCTGGCAGGTTGATGGGAGGAGGCTGAGGCCAAAGGTAAGGTGGGACAGGCCTCAGCAGGATGTGAAGATATACTACAAAGGGGCTTCTGGTGAGGCCAATGAGGTGGTTGTGCAGGATCTGGAAGGATTTTCCTTGCCTGTCTCTGAGGTGAGAGAGGCCTTTATTGATACAGACGATTCAGCCCTTGAGGTAGATGAAGGTAACAATATATACCCATTTTATAAGGGGATTGATTATGACCTGGGCATCTACAGGAGCGGCCTCCACGACTTTCCTGTATTCAACCGGACAAGGACGTTGCGTCTGGGGATGGATGGGGGGAATTACGGGATTGGTCCCAGGCTCTCCTATGTTGATCCGTATGCAGAGCTGCGTCTCTTTACTGGCCTCTACTGGGGCCTGTCAGAGGGCAGCAGGACCTATAGAGCGGGATTTAGAAAGTCGGCCTTGTTCTCTACCTGGACCGAGCTGGGTGCCAATTACGTCTACGAAGATATCTACGAGCGGGGTATTGTTCACAAAAAAATACTTGGCTATCTCAAGTTTGACCTGGGCCTGCCCCCGCCGAATCCCCTCAAGGAAGGAGATAATCTCAAGCTCTACCTTGCCAGTGAGTGGAAGGCAGGGATGCCGTCTCTGATTTATTATGACGAGCAGCACTTTAGTTATCTAGGGATGGAATTGTCCAAGGAATTGAAGGAGGGCCTGCGTATTGAGACGGCAGTGGAACACGGAGACAGGTTCCTGGGAGGGGAGGAGGACTTTAATCGATTCAAGGCCTCTGTAGAGGATAGGGTTGAGCTGAAGGATTGCTATGCCCTGATTAGTGTAAGATTAGGTATCTCAGACAGAGACGGAGATATGTTCTACCTGGGAGGCAGGGATGGGTTGAGCGCCTTCTCTGATTACGAGATCCCATCGGCGAATTTTGCTATGCTTGGTCTGGAGCTAGGTTCAAAGTCCTGGCCAGTGCCAGTTGATTGGAAGAGAAATGGCCTCCTGGATATAGACAGCGCTCGTGTCTTTGGGGGATTTGATATAGCGAGGAATTGGGTTTCTAGTATCGATGACGGCAGTATCTTTTCCCAAGTAAGGGCCGGGTTGGAGTTTTCAGTAGGCCTGCTCTCTAATGTCTCTAAGATAAGGCTGAGGCTTGAGCTGGCCAGGTCCCTGCGTCGTGATAGACAGACCAGGTTGAATCTGTTGTTCAAATTGTAATATAAATCTGCCTATTTCTGAAGTAAAGGAAATTATGGTAATATAGTTCCCGCGAGACATAAGGTAAGATGTCCAGGTTAAATCAGGAGGTAGTGATGCGAAGAAAGATTATTGCTGGAAACTGGAAGATGAACAAGTTAAGGAGTGAGGCAGTAGAGTTGGTGAAAGGGCTTATCCCCTTGGTGGCAGATGTTAGAGATGTTGATATCGTGGTCTGTCCGGTATATGTTAGCCTGTCGACTGTCTATGATCTGATAAAGGACACGAATATTGCCCTGGGTGCTCAAGACTGTTTCTGGGAGGAGAAGGGCGCCTATACAGGGGAGGTCTCTGCGCCGATGCTAAAGGATGTGGGCGCCAGTTATGTCGTAATAGGCCACTCTGAAAGGCGGCAGTACTTTGGAGAGACCGATGAGTGGGTGAACAAAAAGACAAGGGCTGCCCTGAAGGCAGGCCTGACCCCTATTGTCTGTGTAGGGGAGCGGTTAGAGGAGAGAGAGGTAGGCAGGACCATAGATGTGATATCAAGGCAGCTAGAAGGTGGGTTTGCTGGCTTTGATAAGGGGCAGATAGGGGGTTGTGTTATTGCCTATGAGCCGGTCTGGGCAATCGGTACAGGAAAGACCGCCACACCAGAGCAGGCGCAGGAGGTGCATTCGTTTATCAGGGGATGGCTTAAAGATAATTATGGAGAGGAAGTCGCAGATAAGGTGCGTATACAGTATGGGGGAAGCGTAAAGCCTGCAAATGCCCGTTCCCTGCTTACTCAGCCAGATATAGATGGAGCACTGGTAGGCGGGGCGAGCCTCAAGGCAGAGGACTTTGCAGAGATAGTCAAGGCAGCTATTGTGTGATCTGGGATTTATGCTTTTGCGGTAGTGTCCTTGCTCTGGTAGAATATCTGATGGAGTGCTCAAGGGAAAATGATTGGAGGTAGCAGGTGCGGATATTGCTCCGCGGCGTGAAGCCATTAGGCAGGGCTAAGAGGGATATACTTATCGAGAAGGGAGTTATCAGTCAGGTCTCTTCCCACATCGATTCTTCGTATGATAAGGCATTTGACTTAGATGGGGCAGTCCTCTTGCCTTCCCTGGTCGACCTCCACTCTCATACCCGTCAGCCAGGCGGAGACGAGCAGGAGACCCTTGAATCCTTTTCCAGGGCAGCAGTGCACGGTGGTGTTACGGCAGCAGTGTCGATGCCGAATACCTCTCCTGTGGTGGATAGCCCCTCCATTGTTGCTTGGCTCGTGAGTGAGTCGCGCAAGATTGGACTGGTGGATATCCTACCCGCCGCATCGATTACAGTGGGCCAGCAGGGCAGGCAGTTGACCGAGATGGCAGAGCTCAAGAAGGCCGGGGCAGTGGCAATAACAGAGGACGGGCTTGCAGTCGAGGATAGCCGGCTTATGCGATATGCCCTGGAATATGCAAAGACGGTTGGCCTGCCTGTGTTGCTCCATTGCGAAGACAGGCGTCTGTCTGATGGTGGGGCTATGAACGAAGGTCGGGTTAGCCTGGAACTTGGCCTCCGGGGGATCCCTGAGATATCTGAAACGGTTGGTATCTTGCGGGACCTAGAGATAGCCGCCTATGTAGGGGCAAGGGTCCATATTTGCCATATATCTTTGGCCAGGTCCGTTGCCATTATCTCTTTCTATAAGAAGCAGTTTCCAGGATTGATCTCCTGTGAGACGGCACCTCATTATATGATTTTTTCTGAAGAGGATGTAAGGGGCTATTCGACGAATCTCAAGATGAATCCGCCCCTGAGGAGGGATTCAGATAGAAAGGCCATTATAAAGGCATTGAAACGCCAGGAGATAGACTGCATTGCTACCGACCATGCGCCGCATACTGTATGGGATAAGGAGCTTGAGTTTTCCAGTGCACCGTTTGGGATAGTTGGTGTGGAGACCTGGTTGTCTTCCCTAATACACTATTTTGTCAGGCCAGGGATACTGGAATGGGAGGATGTTGTGCGTCTCTGTTGTGATAATCCTAGGCGTATATTGGGGTTGCCTGTTGTAAGGTTGGAGGAGGGCTCTGTAGCGGATCTTGTTGTGATTGACCCTGACTCTGAATGGCAGGTAGACGAGGAGACCCTGTTTTCCAGGTCGAAGAATTCTCCGTTTTTGGGTCAGCGCCTTAAAGGGAAGATACTCCTGACGATTAAGTCGGGTCGAATTGTATATTCAGATTATTGATTCGAATATTGGATAATCCCAAATTATGTAATAGTATTAGCTAAAAACGCAAAACTAAAAACTAAAAACCACAACTCAAATTTTGAGGATGGAGAAGGAAGAATGAAGCATGAAGGATTTTTATTTACCGGGATATTTTTTTCTTGATAAAAAATTTCCTTCATTCTCCATGCTCCATTCTTCATTCTTAAGATTCAAGTTTTAAGATGTGGTTTTGACTTTTGAGGTTTGAGTTATCTAAAATACATAATCCGGGATAATGCTGTATATTTTGGACGCCTATAATATTATTTGTAAGCTGAAAAAGAGGCATTCCTGGGGGGATCTAAGGCGGGGGTTTCTGCGATTTTTGCATCGCCATCCGATTTCCTGGTCCAAAAAGAATAGGATAATAGTTGTGTTTGATGGCCAGAGAAATCCTGATATAATATTTAAATTTCCTTCTTTTGAGATAGTCTTTTCGGGTAATGACACCGCGGATAAGAAGATTGAGAAGATCCTTGCCAGGATGAGGCCTTCGGCTGGAATTGTGGTCAGTGATGACAGAGAGGTTGCTTTCTATGCCAGAAAGGCGGGTGTCTCCTCTTTGAAGGTAGACGAGTTTATCTCATTGATGAGGAAAGAGGATAGCGAAACTGTCTCAGAGGATAAGGATGGTTTAGGGAAAGAGGATGTTGAGGAGATAAACGAGGAGCTCTACAGGCTATGGGTAAAAAGAGGGTCCTGAGCGGTATGCGGCCTACGGGTCCCCTTCACCTGGGACACCTGGTGGGGGCCTTGAGTAACTGGGTTGACCTGCAGAGTAGCTACGAGTGTCTCTTTATGGTGGCTGATTGGCATGCATTAATGAGCGAATACGAGAATTATGAGAGACTGCGAGACTATATCTACGATAATGTGATCGATTGGCTGGCCTGTGGAGTGGATCCTGATAAGGCGGTTATCTTTTTGCAGTCAGAGGTAAGGGAACACCTGGATATGTATATGTTATTCTCGATACTGACTCCCCTTGGCTGGTTAGAGAGGTGTCCTACCTATAAGGAGCAGCTCCAAAATCTGAAGACGCGCAACATACAGACCCACGCATTTATAGGTTATCCTGTACTCCAGGCCGCCGATATATTGATCTACGAGGCCGAGGTGGTTCCGGTGGGCGAGGATCAGATCCCGCACCTCGAGCTTGCGCGAGAGATAGTCAGGAGGGCGAATTATCATTTTGGACTCAATCTTCCTGAACCGCAACCACTTTTGACTCAGGTCCCCAGGCTGCCTGGACTTGACGGTCGGAAGATGAGTAAGAGCTATGGCAATGTGATAAATCTCTCTGAGGAAGAAGGTGCTATACGGAAGAAGGTATCGAAGATGATAACGGATCCAGAGAGGATAAAGCGCAGCGACCCTGGACATCCAGAGGTCTGCAGTGTGTATCTGTATCACAAAGTCTTTTCTCAGGATGAGGTCGAGGACATAGATGTGGCCTGTCGCTCTGCTCAGATAGGCTGTGTGGAATGCAAGCGCAGGTTGGCGGATAGGATTGTGGAAAGGTTGGCCCCTATAAAGGATAGGCGCCGCTATTACCTCGGGCATATGGATGAGGTGCAGGCGATTCTTGAGTCAGGTGCCAGGCGGGCAAGGGAGATGGCTTCTATCGTATGGTCCAAGGTGCGAAAACAGATTTGGGGAAAGACCTGAGATTTAGAGATTGGAGGATAGTCCCTTTATGATATTTTGCGATATGCATACACATACGAGCTGTTCTGATGGAACCTATGCCCCTGATGCACTGGTTTCACTGGCCAGATTGAGAGGGCTGTCTATGATTGCTGTTACAGACCACGATACCGTGGATGGTATCGAGAGGGCCCAGGAGGTAGCTCCCTATTATGGGGTCGAGGTAGTGCCTGGTGTTGAGTTGAGCTGTGAATATATGGATTCAGAGGTCCATCTATTGGGATATTTTATTGATATAGAGAATGGGGACCTATTGGGCGTGCTTGCCAGGCAGCGTATGCGACGTCGGGATAGGATGGATGAGATGGTTGCGAGATTGAGGAAGGCCGGCCTTCAAATATCCCTGGATATGGTCCTGGACTATGCGAAGGGCGGGGTTGTAGGGCGGCCTCATCTGGCAATGGCCCTTATAGATAAGGGATACGCCCGAGACATTCGAGAGGTCTACAGCAGATTTATTGGATATGATTGCCCTTATTATGTGCCCACAAAGAGGCTTGCCCTGGAAGAGGCAGTGGAGGTAATTATTGCCGCAGGTGGATTGCCTGTGCTTGCGCATCCGATCTTTGTGGCAAGCCGCCTCCTGCCACGAATACTGGATAGCTTTCCGCTGTGGGGGATTGAGGTATATTATCCTGAACATAATCCCAGATTTGTCCTTGAGTTGGAGGCCCTTGCCCAAGAGAGGGGGCTGGCCTGCACAGGTGGGTCGGACTTCCATGGCTCGGCGAAGAAAGAGGATTTCCTGGGAAGGGTGGGATTGACGGAAGACCAGGCAAAGGCCCTATTCGATTGTTATGTATAAGAGGGAATTCCTGGAGAGGGCGATAGAATTGGCAGAGGAATGGGACGGCCTTACCCTGCCTAATCCATCTGTTGGGGCCTTAATAACCAAGGGCGATAGGGTCCTTGCAGAGGGCGTGCACAAGGGACCCGGGACATTGCATGGTGAGGCCCTGGCGATAAAGCGGGCAATGAGGCGCTATGGTAGGGATGCGCTCAAGGGTGCCCAGCTCTATGTATCTCTTGAGCCCTGTTCTTCCTGGGGACGTACCCCGCCTTGTACGGATGCGATTATCTCTTCTGGTATCAAGAAGGTGGTCGTTGGCGTCTGGGATCCAAATCCGATCCATCACAAGAAGAGTCGTCTCCTGAGGGACTATGGTATAGAGCTGCTAAAGCCCAGGCTCTCCCGAGAACTCGAGAGGAGATTGGAGAGGCTATATTCGCCATTTAGGGTCTTCGTAACGCAGGGGCGTCCGTTTATTATATCCAAGATAGCCCAGACTATCGATGGCCGTATTGCTGATTCAACTGGTGCATCGAAGTGGATAACCAGTGAGCGTATGCGCCAGTACGTCCATAATAGGCTGCGTTTCAGGTCAGATGGCCTGATAACCGGCATAAATACTGTACTAAAGGACAATCCCCGTCTGACCCTGAGGGCAAGCTCTTCCCTTATGCGTAGGAGGAAGACGCCCTTTTACAGGGTGGTGCTTGATTCCAGGTTAAGGCTTTCTCCGGATATGAATCTCTTTAAATCAGTGAATAAAGACAACCCTGTTTTTATATTTACTTCTGAGAAGGTTTCTGTGAGAGAGATTCAGAGATTCTTATCGAGAGCAGGTAGTAAGGCAGAGTTTCTCTCGATTGCGCGGGTATCTTCTGATAGATATGGATTGAATCTTTCCGAGGTCCTGGGTATGCTGGCCAAACAGGGTATATCCCGTCTGGTCCTTGAATCAGGACCAACCCTAGTGGGTTCATTTATTCGTCAGGGTCTAGTAGATAGGCTCTTGGTTTGTCTATCAAATTCTATTATCGGATCTGGGGAGCCTGGGGTATCT
The DNA here is from genome assembly GCA_027034965.1 of Candidatus Omnitrophota bacterium. GTDB lineage: Bacteria > Omnitrophota > Gorgyraeia > S143-82 > S143-82 > S143-82. The sequence continues at coordinate 3,611 of JALVWL010000079.1, read as the reverse complement.
ATTGAGGGTTCTCTCCTGGCTGATAGGAAGTGGCTGTCTCTGGATGTTCTTGAGAGGGTAGGAGACGAGCTGTGGATGGAATTTTCGTTTGTCTCGAAGGGATAGGAGGAAAGGTTGCGATATAAATGGATTATTCCTAGGGTCGATGGCAGTAAGAGGAGGCTCCTTGAGAGTGAACTGGGGATAGATGCCCTTTTGGCCCATATCCTTGTTCAGCGCGGGATTGATTCTCCTGATGAGGCAATGCGATTTTTGAATCCCTCCCTTGACTACCTCTATCCTCCAGAGCTGATGGCTGATATGGAGAAGGCCGTCTCGATTATTCTGAATTGTGCGGCCAATAATGAGAGGATCGTTATATATGGAGATTATGATGTCGACGGAATAACCTCTAGTGCGGTCCTGTATGAGACCCTTATAGAGATAGGGGTTGACGCAGATGTCTTTATCCCGGATCGAATAAAAGAGGGCTATGGTCTAACCAGAGAGGCAGTGGATAGGTGTCTTTCCCTCTACGATCCTGATCTAATAATAACCGTGGATTGCGGTATCAGGGCAGTGGATGTGATTGCTGATTTGAAGGCCCAGGGGATAAAGGTGATTGTTACGGATCACCACATACCCGCAGATAGACTCCCTCCTGCAGATGCCATATTGAATCCGAAGCTCAAGGGGTGTGCGTATCCATATAAAGAGCTCTCAGGGGTTGGGATAGTCTATAAACTTGCCTCTTTTATATTGCGCGACGAAAGGAAGTTCCTGGATCTGACTACCCTTGGCACAATAGCGGACGTGGTTCCGCTTCTGGGGGAGAATAGGATAATAGTCCACTATGGTCTTGAGGCGGTCAGTAACAGCCGCAGGCCTGGTATTACTGCGTTGATGGAAGAGGCCCGCTTGGCCTCTGTCTCGGTCAGGAGTATTGGTTTTGTCATCGGTCCCAGACTGAATGCAGCAGGTCGACTATCTTCGGCAATGGATGCCTTTGAGTTGTTGACCTCTCAGGACCTGTTTCAGGCCAGAAAGATAGCCCGGCTCCTTGATGGCAGGAATGCCGATAGGCAGAGGATACAGGAAGATATGTTCCAGGAGGCCCTTTCTCAGGCAAAGCGGCAGGCACAGGAAGGTGCGACTGTTTTGGTTGTCTGTTCTGACGACTGGCATCCTGGAGTGGTAGGGATTATTGCCTCTAAATTAGTGGAGAGGTTTTCCAGGCCATCGATTGCCATTGCCCTTGATTCTGGTGTGGGCAGGGGTTCTGGCAGGTCTCTTGGGGATTTCGATATAACCGGGGCAATATCGGCCGCAGGCCACCTTCTGGAGAGTTTCGGCGGGCATAAGGGTGCGGCTGGCCTTTCTATCAGGAGTGGAAATATTGAGAGATTCTTTAGCGAGATAAATGTCTATGCCCTGCACCACAGGGACAAGATGGTTCCTTCCCTGAGGATAGATGGAAGGTTGAGACTGGATATGCTCTCTTTTAATCTGCTAGAGGACTTTGAGAGACTGGCGCCGTTTGGGGAGGGAAATGAACGACCCTTGTTTCTGTTTCAAGGCCTGAGAATAAAGGGTGGTATTAGAAAGATGGCGAGAGGAGCAATCAAGTTCTGGGTTACAGATGGCCGCCTTTCTATTCCTGTGGTTGGTTTTGGTTTTGGAGAAGAAGTGGAGGAGATCTCATCAGCCTCGAAGATAGACATCGTTGCCGCGCCCCTGTTAAATTCCTTTAATGGTTGGCAGGAGCCACAACTCGAGCTCAAGGACTGGAGGAGGTCCGTATGAGGGTAGGGGTTGATATCGTCAGTGTAAAGAAGATAGAACGGATTATATCTAGATGGGGGGATCGATTTCTAAGGCGCATCTATTCTGAAGATGAGCTCCGTATGGCAGGAAAGAGGACAGGCAGTGCCTATTTCCAACATTTGGCTGGAAGGTTTGCAGTAAAAGAGGCTATAATAAAAGTATTGGATTCTCCAGTGCCGTTTTATAAGATATCCGTTGTAAACGATAGAACTGGGGCGCCAAGAGTGGTCTATCCAGAGGCTGATCTGGAGGTATCTATTTCGCATACCGAGGAATATGCCGTGGCAGTCTGTATAAGAGGCTAGATGGGAGGGCAGATATGCAGTTGAGGACATTTGTACCGACTGAGGTGTGTCTTAAGTGCGATAGGTGTTGCAGATTTACCAGCAGGGTAAGTCCGTGGATTCCGGTTTTCAGTGTGAAAGAGGTGGAAAGCATATTGCAAAAGGGCCATCCTGCCTCTGTGTTTAACAAGGCAAATTCAGAGGAGTTGTCGGATATAGATGTCCGTGTAAAGGTAAGGGAGTTTGAAGACTTCTATATCTGTCCGTTTTTTGATCCAGAGAAGAATTGCTGTAATGTCTATCCGGTCAGGTCATTTGACTGTATGCTTTATCCCTTTCTCTTGGTTAAGAAGGATGGGGCTATCTTCATAGCTGTGGATAAGGAGTGTCCTTATGTGAAGAGGCTCTACGATCAGGATGAAAAGTGGCGGGTGGAAAAATTTGTGGATTTCCTTGCCAGGTTCTTGCTTTCCTCCAAGGGCAGGGAGGAGATAGGCACCCATCCTAGTATGATTGCCGAGTATCCAGGGAATCTGGATCTATTGAAAGAGATAAAGTTTTGACAGGGATAGACTGTGGTGAAGCCCAGCCAACTGTCTTTTCTGTTGACCTGTTATAGGAACAGATTCAGAGATATTATTCCTTTTTTCTGTTATCCTCTCTCTCTTCTTTTGTCTTATCCTGAGGCCCGATTGATAATAGATAGGGAATGGGTTGTTGCGAGGGACTTCTTTGGGGCATATATCCCATTTTATCTGGGGAAAGGGGATGCCAGGGACAATCCTATTGCTGCTGATGCTGGGTTCTTGAATGCCGCCTGTCTGGATGACCTAGCCAGGTATCCTGACGCCAGGCATAGGCTTGTTGATTGGGAATTCGTCTACAGGACATCTTCTATTGGCAATATGTTCCGAAAGAGGCGTGGTGTCATAAATAGATGCCTTAGGGTCCTGCGTATACAGGAGATTGATTTGGTAATGTTGGCCGATGACCTGTTTGAGGTAGTCAAGGATTGGTCCTCGGGATATACTGAAAGGCAGGGTCAGTCTGATATAGGTGCGGCCTCTATGAAGGATGTCCTGGACTACAGTTTGAGGAATCTTGAGCTTATAAGGGAGTTTGTCCCTACGATAGAGTTGGGTGTCTTTGTTGAAGAAAGGCTGGTTGGTTTTAGTCTCTCTTTGATAGAAAGAAAGACCGCCTTTGTTGTCTATGAATTCTTGGGTTGGGCTTGGCGCAGATGCGCCTCTCTATTATTTTATAAGATGTGCCAGCGAATAGAGCAAATGGGATGTTCCTATATAAATACCCTTGGCCACAATGGGATAGAGACCCTCCGCTATAACAAGGACTCCTACAGACCTTTCCTATTGATACCGCAGTATAGGATAGATTTTTAACCCGGATTATGCAATAGAAATTTATGATATAATGGAACTCGTTGTGGGATAAAGAAAAACAACTAAAAACTCAAAACGCAAAACTAAAAACCACAATTCAAAGGCTCAAAACTAGTTTTAATAT
>JALVWL010000078.1 GCA_027034965.1 Candidatus Omnitrophota bacterium | reverse complement strand
ATGCCCAATTTTGTGGAAACCAAGGGCAAGGTAGAAAGGTATATGTAGAAAATTATGGTAATTTGGCTCTTTTAGTTGCTTTTTGAAGACAGATTTGCTATCATTAAATTAGCTCTTGGAAAATCAGGATTTGACCCTGCCGTGCGCGTGATGTGGAGGGTAAGTAGCTGAACCAACACCTTAAAACTGGGAGCTGATGTCCGGCTATCCCGTGGGGTAGTTGGCAGGCGCCCACCTAGTTTTAGGGTTCAGACTCTTCCTATCCCCACGGCAATGGTGGGGCGATTTTAGGCAGGAGATACTCCTGCCTTTTTTATTTTCCACTCTCATTATTTTGTAAAGATAGTTCGGATTGGCAGGATATTACTTGATATTACAAATATTTAATGTAAACTATTATGTGTAAATTGGTAGGAGATACCAGGGGGAGAGATGCCGCAGACAGGAAAAGGGCGCGGGGTATATTGCCTGCATTCTATATTAATCTCTTTTATTCTAATTTTTTCTTCTATCCTATACTTTAGCCTGAGCCGGGCCTATGCCGCAGATAAAGATATAGAATTTGGCGTTGCTGATGACCTCACAGTGCAGGGAGAAGAAGGGAGCATCAACGATGCAGATCTCGAGATAGAAGGCAACACAACAACCCAACGCCAAGTTCACATTAATACCGAAGGTCTGTCGACTCCGTTTGGCGGAATAGGGGTAGGCGAAAACCTATTGACCCATTCAGAGGCCCTAGACGACAGCACCTGGAGCAAGACAAACATAACTGCCTCTCCTGAAACCGATACCTCTATATACGCCCCTGACGGCCAGGATGGCACTGCCGAAGTCTTAACCAACAGCGGTGCCAGCAATGGCTATGTCTCTCAGATTGTCTCTTCGGGGATAAGTGTCTCCACAGAATACGTTTTCTCAGTATGGCTGCGTGCAGGTACAGCCAGCAGTGCTGAGATAAAGATAGAAGACGATGATTCCCAATCCAATACCTATACCATAACCAACCTGCCGGCCAAGTGGAAACGCTATGAAGTCTCATTTACAACCGGTTCCTCAGCCACCCAGATAACCGTAAGCATAATAAATACAGGCGCTGATACAGAGACCATCTATGCCTGGGGGGCCCAGTTAGAGCAGGCCAGCCATGCGCGTGTATATGTTATGACGGATGCCAGCCCTGTCTCTGCGATAACCGGGGCGTCTATCAACGGCGACCTTAGACTGGGAAGCGGGATATTCAATAACCCCAGTTCCTCCAGCGACCTCTATATAACTGGCAACCTCGAAGTCGATGGCACGATATACGGGACGGTGGCAAATCTCGATACAGACAATATCCATGACTCAGATAATGACACAAAGGTCCAGGTAGAGGAAAGCAGCGATGAGGATTACATTCGCTTCGATACAGCAGGAGTAGAGAGGATGTATATAGATAACAGTGGGAATGTCGACATAGATTCGAATACGTTATATATAGATGCGAGTAATGATAGGGTAGGGGTGGGGACGAGTAGCCCGGAGTTTGCCCTTACATTGGATGGAGATGGCGCAATCATTGCCAAAGGGACATATGGCAGTGGTGCGTCTCTTTCTACATCCGGTGCTGGTGCGCGTCTTATATGGTATCCTCGCAAGGCTGCGTTCCGTGCAGGATATGTAAATGGGACGCAGTGGGATGATTCCAATATAGGAAATTATTCTGTTGCGTTTGGTAGAAACAATAGTGTAACTGGAACAAGTTCTGGTGTGTTTTCTGGTGATGGCAATTCAGTGACAGCGAATGATGCGGCTATATTGACTGGTAATTACAACACGGTAAGTGGGTTGTATTCGGCCATAATAAATGGAGGAGCAAACCAGATTTCTAGTGCGTATGGTGTTGCTGGTGGTAGGTATATGTATTTGTCCGGTCGTAACAGTTTTGTCTTTGGGTATGCAGAGGCAGAACAAGACATAACCCAAGATGACAGTGCAATTTTTTATAATGGAAGGGAGGGGCTTCGCTTTGGGATAAATACGCTTTCTCCTTCGGAGACATTGTCGGTGACAAACATAGCCTTTGCATCTGTACAATATTACGATGGAGGGGCAAGTTCATATACAGACGATACCACAGAAGCAGCAAGCGTAGGTGGTACCGCATATACAGTGCTTAGCGATACAGGAGATTATGTATATATTGGCAATGATACAACTTTTAGATATGTATATTTTGATTTTGCCCAGCCAGCGTCTTCTGCCTTAAGTTTGGTTTTTGAGTATTATAATGGTTCCGCATGGACGAGTTTTACTCCAACGAGTGATGGGACAAATGGATTTTCTCAGGATGGTTTGATTGATCTGGGAAGTGTAAATATGCAAAATACAACTGTGAATGGTGTCACTGAAAAATGGGTTAGGATAAGCTGCTCCTCTGCACCTTCTGCGGCAGTAACTGCCTATATGACGATTCCCAATAATCATGACCGCCTCTCCATCTATGCCCAGGCAAATGACAGCAACCCTGCCTTTAAGATAGATAAGACCGGCAATGTTGTTATTTCAGGCGAAGGGACACTTGAGCTTCAAGGCAATGCCAGGCATACGAGGATAGTAAGGCTTTCACCTGAATATGCTAGTGTTGTGTTTTCAGCTGACGGAACAAACAATAGTGGAACGCTTTTATCTGGTATGGATACGCAGAATAATTACTTCTATTCCTATTATCAGTGGGCAACCTCTCAGACTACATTGCAGGATTATGATTTATATGTTCGCTGGCAGGTGCCTATGGACTTTGATGGCTTCCCATCTGGAACCAATGATGCCTTGATTGTTGATATTGCAACTGCAACTACCACCGCAACGGATAATGCGGTTGATGTTACGCTGTATAAGGATGGTGCAAGTGCTAGCAGTTCTGTAACGGATAAGGTCTCGACCAGCGCTGGTACCTGGATGACGGACCAAGAGGGGACAGCAGTTGTTGCGTTTGATGATTCAGATACAGTGCTTTCTTCCCTTTCTGCAGGAGATGTTCTTGTTATAAAAATTACCTTAAAGGCCAATAATACCAATTCTGGTTGGGCCAAGGTCGGTACTATCAGGATAAAGTATCTTAGCAAGTGGTAATGATTGTTAAGCATGGAGAAGGAAGCATGAAGGATTCTTATTTACCGAGATATTTTTCTTAATAAAAAATTCCTCCATTCTCCATGCTTCATTCTTAATGCATAATCCCAAATTATACAATAGGGAATTAAAATATAATGGAACCCGTTATAGGACAATAGGAAAAGCTAAAGATAAGAATTCATCATGTGGTTAAACTAAAAACTAAAAACGCAAAACTAAAAACCTGTACTGCTCCCCGTTAGTCAAGTTAAATTTTCGCAAAAGCCAAACATTCTTTTTCAAATTCACAAGGTGTCTTGT
>JALVWL010000077.1 GCA_027034965.1 Candidatus Omnitrophota bacterium | reverse complement strand
CAGAGAAACCATTGCTCAGATAACCAGGGACAAGGTAGAGGAGATTGCCAAGCAGAAGATGCAGGATATGAATGCTATGGATCTGGAGGCAGCGGTTAGGATGGTTGAAGGAACGGCAAGGAGCATGGGAATAAAGGTGGTTGATTAGTATGAAAAGGAGCAAGAGATATCAATCCCAATTAGCAGAAATAGACCTTACCAAGGTCTATGCCATTGAAGAGGCCATAAAGGTCTTAAAAGAGGCCCAGCCAAAGGTGAAATTTGATGAGACGGTTGAGTTAAGCATTAATCTCAATGTTGATCCGCGCAAACCGGATCAGCTCATACGAGGTGCGGTCGTGCTTCCCTATGGTATTGGCAAGACGGTTAAGGTTGCTGTTATTTGCTCTGGCGAGGCAGAAAAGCAGGCGCAAGAAGCAGGTGCTGATTTCGTCGGAGGCAAGGACTTGATAGAGAAGATCTCAAAGGGATGGCTTGAGTTTGATACCCTTATAGCTACTCCTGATATGATGCGCGAACTTAGTAAACTCGGTAGGATTCTTGGACCAAGAGGCCTGATGCCTTCGCCCAAGACCGGCACGGTTACCCAGGATGTTGCGAAGGCAGTAAAAGAGGTCAAGGCAGGTCGCGTTGAGTTTAAGACAGATAAACAGGGTTGTATAAACGTTGGTGTGGGCAAGATTTCCTTCCCTGTTGAACATCTGGTTGAAAATATAAATTACATCATAGAAAGGATAAAAGAGCTCAGGCCGCAGGCTGTTAAGGGAAATCTTATAAAAGGTGCCTATGTCTCTACTTCTATGGGTCCTGGTCTCAAAATTGCTGTGTAAATCAAGGAGATTGGGTTATGTCAGCAGTTGCAATTGGAAGATTAGTCCGCGAACAGATTGTAGAAGAAGTTGCCTCCTCTCTTCAGGAGAGTAAGGGGGCAGTGGTTGTCAGTTATGCAGGCGTCAGTGCCAAGGCCTTAAATAATTTTCGCCGCAGGTTAAAGGAGAAAGGCGCCAGGATGTTGGTTGTGAAGAATTCCTTGTCTAAGATAGCCGCTGAGAAGGCAGGGATTTCTGAGCTTTCGGAGTTTTGTAAAGGTCAGTCGGCCTTGTTGTTTCCCTGCGAGGATACTATTGAATTCTCCAAGATTGTCTCTGATTTTGCGGCGGAAAACAAGGATGTAGTCGAGATATTCGGTGGAGTCATAGAAGGCAAGCGTCTTACAAAGGATGATTTGAATGCTATGAGCAAGCTGCCTTCGAAAGACTATCTATATGGCCAGGTCGTTGGCGCAATTTCGGCTCCTCTATCTGGGCTAGTTGGTGCCCTTAGCGGGGTTATCAGAAACCTTGTTTATGTGATTAAGGCAATAGAGGAAAAACAGTCTAAGTAAATGGAGGTGTATGGAAATGGCAAGTGAGAAGCTTACCCAGATTATCGACGAAATCAGCTCTTTAAGCGTACTGGAACTCTCTGAGCTGGTCAAGGCATTAGAAGACAAGTTTGGTGTTCAGGCAGCTGCCCCTGTTATGGCTATGGCTCCAGGTATGGCCGCAGGTGCTGGTGCAGCCGCTGCAGAGGAAGAAAAGACCTCCTTTAATGTTGTCTTAAAAGAGGTCGGACCTAACAAGATTCAGGTGATAAAGGAGATACGGGCTATAACCAATCTTGGTTTAAAAGAGGCAAAAGAACTCGTTGATAAGGCCCCGGCAAAGGTAAAAGAGGGTGTCTCAAAAGACGAGGCAGAGGAAATCAAGTCAAAGCTTACCGCCGCTGGTGCTGTTGTTGAATTGGAATAAGTCTTATTACACGGCCCTGTTTTCTATAGCAGGGCTTCGTGTATTTAATTTTGGTATTTGTAGTATTTAAAAAATAAAAATACCTGGAGGGATATGAAAAGGATAAGTTTTGGCAAGGTAAAAGAACAGGCAAAGATTCCTTATCTCCTGGATCTTCAAGTTAGTTCTTTTGAGAATTTCCTGCAGATGAATGTTGCTCCGAATAAGAGGAAGAATCAGGGACTGGAGGCAGTCTTTAGAGAAATATTCCCGATAGATGTCCCGGATAAAGGTGTTAGGCTGGAGTATGTCTCTTATACAGTGAGCTTCCCACGTTACTCTATGGAGGAGGCAAAACGTCGAGGGGTTACCTATTCTGCTCCCCTGCGCGTCAGGTTCAGGATCGTTACTGAGGATGAAGCCAGGGAACAGGATGTCTATATGGGCGAGATTCCCCTTGTGACTCCTAATGCCTCGTATATTATCAACGGCGATGAACGCGTAATAGTGAACCAGCTGCAGCGTTCTCCGGGCGTGTTTTTCCTGGAAGAAGAGCATCCCAGTGGCAAGCCAACATATCTGTCTAGGATTATACCCCATAGAGGAGCATGGCTTGATTTTCACTTTGATTATTCCGAGGCCCTGGTGGTGCAGATAGATAGGCGTAGGACCTTTAATGGAGCGGATATCCTTCGTATGTTTGGCTATTCTACCAACGACGATATTATCAAGGCATTGGGCGATGATGAACTTATAAAGGGCTTTGAACCTACCCTTAAAAAGAGTCACAATAGCGATATAGAGTCTGCCTTGCTTGAACTGCACCGAAAGATGAGGCCTACCGAACCATCTACTCTGGAGATAGCCCAGAACTTGTTCCATCGGATGTTTTACGACCCCAGGTACTATGACCTGGGTGAGGTTGGTGCCTTTATAGTTAATCGAAAACTTGGCATAAGGGTCCCTTCAGGTAAGCGGGTGCTGACACCGGATATTGTCCTTGAATCCGTGAAGTATCTTTTAAGGCTTCAGTTAGGCATTTCAGGCACGCCAGATGATATAGACCATCTTGGAAACAGGAGGGTCAAGCTCACAGGAGAGCTCCTCCAGGAACAGGTCAGGATTGCCCTTGTCAGGATGGAGAGGGCGATCAGGGAGAGGATATCTATCCTTTCTGAGGAAGACATCAAGAAATTAATGCCCCAGCAGATTATCAATTACAAGTTCCTTTATAATCAGATACACGACTTCTATGCCCGCAGTCCGCTTTCTCAATTTATGGATCAGGTAAATCCCCTTGCCGAGACAACCCACAAGCGCCGTTTGAGTGCCCTTGGGCCTGGTGGGCTTTCAAGGGAAAGGGCGGGCTTTGAGGTCAGAGATATACATCCTTCTCACTATGGAAGGATATGTCCGATAGAGACACCGGAAGGTCCTAATATCGGGCTTATCAATTCTATTGCCTGTTATGCCAAGGTCAATAAATTAGGCTTTCTCGAGACACCTTATCTGAAGGTCGAGAATGGGAAGGTTACTAATAAAATAGAGTATCTAACAGCAGATGTTGAAGAAGATAAGATTATCGCTAATGCGAATACACCAATAGATGAAAAGGGCAGACTTGTAGGTCCACTTGTGTCCTGTCGTCACAGGGGTGATTTCCCTCAGGTTCCGCCTGAGAAGGTGGATTACATAGATGTTTCTCCGAAGCAGCTGGTCTCTGTAGCGGCAAGTCTTATCCCATTTTTAGAGCATGACGACGCCAACCGTGCCCTGATGGGCTCGAATATGCAGAGGCAGGCAGTGCCTCTTATGAAAACCGAACCCCCTCTGGTTGGTACGGGAATGGAGGCAAAGGTTGCTATAGATTCTGGTGCGGTTGTGGTTGCGAAAGAGGCAGGGGAGGTCGTCTATGTAGATGCCAATAGGATTGTTATAAAGGGGCGCAGTGGAGAGATAGAATATAAACTCCACAAGTTTGAGCGTTCCAATACCAATACCTGTATAAATCAGAAGCCCATAGTTACCCCGGGCCAGAAGGTAAAGAGGGGCCAGGTAATAGCAGATGGACAGGCCACTGCCGGAGGAGAGCTTGCCCTGGGCAAGAATGTCCTGGTGGCCTTTATGCCCTGGAGGGGGTACAACTTCGAAGATGCTATTGTCATAAGCGAGAATGTGGTAAAGGAAGACACCTATACCTCTATTCATATAGACGAGTTCGAAATAGAGGCGCGAGAGACTAGACTCGGTAATGAAGAGATAACCCGCGATATCCCTGGGCTTAGCGAAGAGGCCCTGAAGGACCTGGATGAAAATGGTATTATACGCATCGGCGCCGAGGTTAAGCCAGGTACGGTGTTGGTGGGTAAGATTACCCCACAGACCGAGAAAGAACTCTCTCCTGAGGAGAGATTATTAAGGGCGATATTTGGAACAAAGGCAGGCGATGTAAAGAATACCTCATTAATTGCCTCTCCTGGTGTAGAAGGTGTGGTGGTCAGGGTTGAGGTCTTTGAAAGAAAGGACCCCAAGAAAAAGACCAAGAAGGACCGCCAGCTAGAGAACGCAAAGATAAAGGAGATAGAGACCCTGTACGAGAAAAAACTAGCAGAGCTGGAAAAGACGAAGCAAGAGATGCTCCAGGAGATACTCGGGATAAGCGCCAGAAAGGCAAGCGTGATAGACCTAGATACCCTTGAGGGAATGAAGATAAGTGAAGAAGAATATGAGGAGGCCAGAGAGATATTGCTGGATTATGAGGAAAATAAGAGGGCCTTGCTCACGGATAAACAGCTAGAGATAAACCAGGTCAAGTATGGTGATGACCTAAAGCCTGGCGTGTTAAAGAAGGTTGTTGTCTATGTCGCGACCAAGAGGCGCCTCTCTGTTGGCGATAAGCTAGCGGGCCGTCACGGTAACAAGGGTGTTATCGCTACTATTGTTCCACAGGAGGATATGCCATTTCTGGCCGATGGTACGCCTGTAGATGTTGTATTGAATCCGTTGGGTGTGCCTTCTCGTATGAATGTTGGGCAGATACTCGAGACCCATCTTGGCTGGGCAGGTAAACTCCTTGGTCTGCAGTTTTCCTGTCCTGTTTTTGATGGTGCTTCAGAAGAGGAGATAAAGGAATATATGCGTCAGGCCGGGCTTCCTGAGCATGGTAAGGTTACAGTATACGATGGCTATACTGGTGAGCCGTTTGATCAGGAGGTAACGGTTGGCTATATGTACATAATGAAGCTGATACATATGGTGGCGGAAAAGATACACGCCCGCGCAATAGGACCGTATTCGCTTATAACCCAGCAGCCGCTTGGTGGTAAGGCCCAATTCGGCGGGCAGAGGTTTGGTGAGATGGAGGTATGGGCCCTGGAAGGTTATGGTGCAGCAGCAACCCTTCATGAGATGCTTACGGTAAAGAGTGATGATGTCGAAGGTAGGACAAGGCTTTATGAGTCTATTGTCAAGGGTGAGCCTCACCTTGAGGGTGGGACCCCTGAGTCCTTTAATGTGTTGATGCGTGAGATAAGAGGTTTGGGACTTGACATAAAAGCGGAGAAGGAGAGACATGTTATTTAGTACAAAGACCGGATTTGATCGTATAACTATCAAGATCGCTTCTCCTGAGGCTATTCGTTCCTGGTCCTATGGCGAGGTAAAGAAACCCGAGACCATCAACTACAGGACATTGCGGCCTGAGAAAGATGGCCTGTTTTGTGAGAGGATATTTGGTCCTGTTAAGGACTGGGAATGTAACTGTGGCAAATATAAAGGGATGAAGTATAAGGGAGTTGTCTGTGACCGCTGTGGTGTCGAGATTACCCGTTCAACTGTCAGGCGCGAGAGAATGGGGCATATCCAATTAGCTGCGCCGGTGGTTCATATATGGTTCTTCAAGGTAGTGCCGAGCAGGCTGAGCGCGCTTCTGGGAATTACCTATAGGAATCTCGAGAAGATTATCTATTATGAGGAATTCATTGTAATAGATCCAGGAGATACCCCTCTTGCAAAGGGAGAGATGCTTACTATAGAGAGGTACTACGACTGTGTCGATAGGTACGGTGAGGGTAGTTTTGTTGCAAAGATAGGTGCAGAGGCCATACGGGACCTGCTTATTGAGTTGGATATAGACAAAAAGATAAAAGAGATAAAGAAACAGGTTGAAAAGGGCGGGCAGAATGTAAAGAAGCTCTTAAAGATACTGGCTATCCTCGAGGATTTCCGTCGTTCTGGTAACAACCCAGAATGGCTTGTTATGGATGTCCTACCGGTTGTCCCGCCTGATCTGAGACCACTCGTTCCTCTTGATGGAGGCAGGTTTGCAACCAGTGATCTAAATGACCTTTACAGGAGGGTGATAAACCGTAACAACAGGCTGAAGAAATTGTTGGCCTTAAATGCCCCGGATATTATTATCAGGAATGAAAAGCGAATGCTTCAGGAGGCAGTGGACGCCTTGTTCGACAACGGCAGACACGGAAGACCTGCGCTTGGCGCAAATAATAGGCCTTTGAAGTCATTGGCAGATATGCTCAAAGGTAAACAGGGTAGGTTTAGGCAGAATCTTTTAGGTAAAAGGGTGGACTACTCTGGAAGGTCTGTGATTGTTGTCGGCCCAAATCTTAAGATAAACGAATGCGGTCTTCCTAAAGAAATGGCCCTTGAATTATTCGAGCCGTTTATAATAAGGAAGCTGAGAGAGCGCGGGATCGTCCATACCGTCAAAAGCGCGCGTAAGATGGTAGAGCGCACAAAGATGGAGGTATGGGATATACTCGAAGAGGTGATACAGGACCACTACGTGCTTTTGAACCGTGCTCCGACACTCCATAGACTCAGTATTCAGGCATTCCAGCCCAAACTCGTAGAGGGTAAGTCAATAAGACTGCATCCCCTGGTCTGTGCTGCATTTAATGCTGACTTTGATGGGGACCAGATGGCAGTCCATGTTCCCCTGTCTCTGGAGGCCCAAGCCGAAGCAAGGGTGATAATGAATGCCGCAAGGAACCTGTTTTCCCCTGCAAATGGCAGGGCAATTGCAACCCCTAGCCAGGATATGGTCCTTGGTATCGCCTATATGACGCGGGAGAAGGAAGGGGCCAAGGGCGAAGGAATGATATTTGCGGATGAGGATGAGGTACTGACGGCATATCTGGATAAAGAGGTAGAACTCCATGCGAGGATAAAGTTGAGGATAAGGGGGTCTTATTATAAGCAAGAGGACTTTCCATCTGATAAGACACAGATAATAGATACCACGGTTGGCAGGGTAGTGTTTAATTCCTACTTGCCGAAGGAGTTTCCATTTGTCAACCTTCCGATGGACAAGGGCAAACTCGCTCAGCTTGTCAAGGATATATACGATGCCCTTGGGCATGAGGTTACCGTCAATGTCCTGGACAAGATAAAGGAACTAGGTTTCAATCAGGCTACCTATTCAGGCCTTTCTATCTCTATCACCGACCTCAATATACCCAAGGAAAAGGAGAAATTGATTGCCAGTGCCCAGAAGGAGGCCAAAAGGATAGAGGATCAGTACAAGAAAGGCCTTATCACAGAGGGTGAACGCTACAGCAAGATTATAGATATATGGACGCATACTACAGAAGAGGTCTCGGATTACGTATTTAAGGAATTCGACAAGTTTAATCCTCTATTCCTGATGGCCGACTCTGGTGCTCGCGGTTCCAAACTGCAGATAAGGCAGCTTGCTGGTATGCGAGGTCTTATGGCGAAACCATCAGGTGAGATTATTGAAAACCCAATAGTGGCGAACTTCCGTGAGGGACTTAATGTATTGGAATACTTCCTTTCTGCTCACGGTGCAAGGAAGGGACTTGCGGATACGGCCTTAAAGACAGCAGATGCTGGTTATCTGACTCGAAGGTTGGTCGATGTTTCTCAGGATGTCATTGTATTGGAAGAAGATTGCGGTACTCTCAATGGTATCGCAGTAAGTGCGATTGTCGAAGGCGACGAAGAGGTCGTTTCTCTGGAGGAGAGGATTATCGGAAGGACGGCCCTTGACAATATCGTTGATGTTATCACTGACGAAGTAATAGTTAGGGCTGGTGAGGAGATAACCGAGGATAGGGCAAAGAAGATAAAAGAGGCAGGAATAGAGACAGTCAGGATACGAAGTGTGCTTACTTGCGAGTCTCAGAGAGGGGTCTGTGCCAAGTGCTATGGCCGCAACCTTGCGACTGGCAAGTTAGTCGAGGTTGGAGAGGCGGTTGGTATCGTTGCTGCCCAGTCTATCGGTGAGCCAGGCACCCAGCTTACGATGCGTACGTTCCACATAGGTGGAACTGCTAGCCGTGTCGTTGAAAAGTCAACGATAGAGCCCAAGCACGATGGTGTTATCGTCTACCATGGTTTGAGGGTTGCGAAAAAGGCCGAAGGTTATGTTGTCTTGAACAGAAATGGTTCCATTAGCATAAATGATAAATCTGGAAGGGAGTTTGAGAGGTATCCAGTACCTCAGGGCGCCCTTATCCTTGCCAAGGATAAATCTCCAGTCAAGGCAAAGGAGACAGTAGTAAGGTGGGATCCCTATACCCAGCCTATCCTTTCAGAGGTGGATGGTAAGGTACGCTACGAGGACATTATCGAAAACGTTACTATAAAACAGCAGGTCAACGAGATATCCGGTATAAAAGAGCGGATAGTCCTAGAACACAGGGCAGATTACCATCCCCAGATAGTAATAGTAAATAATAAAGGTGAGACTGTTGGGATTTATCCTATTCCAAGTGGTGCTCATATACTCGTAGATGAGGGACAGAAGATAGAGGCAGGTGACATCCTTGCCAAGCAGCCAAAGGTCGTCATAAAGACCAGGGATATCACTGGAGGTCTTCCAAGGGTTGCAGAGCTCTTTGAGGCAAGGAAGCCAAAAGATCCGGCCATCATCAGTGAGATAGATGGCTATGTTGAGTTTGGGGAAAACAAGAAAGGACAGAGGAAGATAATAGTAAAGAGCCCTTCTGGTATGGTTAAGGAATATACCTTGCCACCAGGCAAACACCCCACCGTATATAAGGGCGACTATATTACCGCTGGTCAGCAGTTGACCGATGGGCCGGTTGTATTACAAGATATATTGCGCATCTGTGGTGATAGGGTCTTGCAGGAGTATCTGGTAAATGAGATACAGGAGGTCTATCGCCTTCAGGGTGTTAAGATAAACGATAAACACATAGAGGTAATTATCAGGCAGATGCTCAGGAAGGTCCAGGTGGAGGACCCTGGTGATAGTGACCTTCTGGCCGGTGATTACGTTGACAAGCATACTCTTCTTGCAATCAACAAAGAATTGATAAAACAGGGCAAAAAGCCGGCCTCTTATGCACCGCTTCTGCTTGGTATTACTAAGGCGGCATTGCATACGGAGAGCTTTATCTCCGCTGCAAGCTTCCAGGAGACAGCAAGGGTCTTGACAGAAGCGGCCTGGGCTGGTAAAACAGATAGTCTCCATGGATTAAAGGAGAACGTTATCGTCGGACATGTTATCCCAGCAGGAACTGGTGCTAAGGCAAATATCGTCGCTGCCGAGGATGAGGATCTAGAAGAGATACCATTGTGACAAGTTAAGGAGGAAAGGAAGATATGCCAACTATTAATCAGCTGGTAAGGATCGGGAGAAAACCGAAGCCAAAGAAGTCAAAGTCACCTGCATTAAAGGCATGCCCTCAGAGGAGAGGGGTCTGTGTGCAGGTCAGGACAATGACACCTAAGAAACCAAACTCTGCATTAAGAAAGATAGCAAGGGTGAGATTGACAACCGGAATAGAGGTTACTGCCTATATACCTGGTGAGGGGCATAATCTCCAGGAGCACTCCATTGTCCTTGTGAGAGGTGGACGTGTTAAGGACTTGCCAGGTGTTAGGTATCATATAGTTCGCGGTGCCCTTGATACAGCTGGGGTAGAGGGCAGGAAGAAGTCAAGGTCACTCTACGGAACCAAGCGTCCTAAGAAATAAGGAGATATGCTGATATGAGGAGAAGACGAGCTGAAAGACGTCAGATATTGCCGGATCCAATCTATAAGAGTCATAGAGTTGCCAAATTTATCAATATGGTGATGGTAAATGGCAAGAAGAGTCTTGCCCAAAAAATCGTATATTCGGCGCTAAAGGTTTTGGGTGAAAAGACAGGAGAAGACGAATTAAAGGCCTTTTATAAGGCCCTGGATAATGTCAGACCGCGTGTTGAGGTCAGGCCTAGGCGCGTTGGTGGTGCGACCTATCAGATACCAATGGAAGTGCCTGATTATCGCGGCTATTTCCTTGCGATGAAGTGGATACGCGACCTTGCTCGCGCAAGGAAGGGCAAACCAATGCACGAAAAGTTAGCAGATGAACTGTTGTCTGCATATAAGGGTGAAGGTGGGGCTGTAAAGAAAAAAGACGATACGCACAAGATGGCAGAGGCGAACAAGGCCTTTGCCCACTTTAGATGGTAAGGAGAGGGAAGTATGCCAAGAGAAATGCCATTAGATAAAATACGCAATATTGGAATAATAGCGCACATAGATGCTGGGAAGACAACCACTACTGAAAGGATTCTGTTCTATACCGGCCGTGTGCATAAGATAGGTGAGGTCCACGATGGGACAGCTACGACTGACTGGATGGAGCAAGAGAGGGAAAGGGGTATTACTATTACCTCCGCAAGTACGAGCTGTCGCTGGCGCGATTGTCAGATAAACATAATAGATACTCCCGGACACGTTGATTTTACTGTTGAAGTAGAGCGTTCATTAAAGGTATTAGATGGTGCGGTGGTTGTCTTCTGTGCGGTTGGTGGTGTCCAGCCCCAGACAGAGACTGTGTGGCGTCAGGCAGATAAATATAGCGTTCCAAGGATTGCCTTTGTAAACAAAATGGATAGGATTGGCGCTGACTTTTTCGAGGTCTTAAATCAGATGCATGAGCGTCTTGGCAGCCATGCCGCCCCAATACAGATTCCTATTGGAAAGGAGGATACATTTAAAGGTGTTGTTGACTTGGTTGAATGGAATATGCGCATCTATAAAGATGACCTCGGCAAGGAAATGGATATACTGGACATCAGCGATGATTTATTAGAAGAGGCAAAAAAATGGAAAGACAACCTGATAGAAAGATTGGGTGAGGTCGATGATACAATAATGGAAAAATACCTCGAGGGTGAGGAGATATCAAAAGAAGAGTTAAAGGCGGCGATCCGCAGGACAGTCGTCAAGAATAAATTCTGTCCGGTTTTATGTGGAACCGCACTTAAGAATAAGGGTGTACAACTCTTATTAGATGCAGTCTGCGACTATCTGCCTTCACCTATAGACATCCCTGCGATAAAGGGACAGAATCCCAAGACAGGTGAATATGAAGAAAGAGTCCCTTCGGATGAGGCCCCATTTTGTGGCCTTGCATTTAAGATAATGACGGATCCCTATGTCGGTAAGTTGACATATGTGCGTGTTTATTCAGGCACGCTCTCATCAGGGGTATATGTGTATAATTCAACTCGCCGGGCAAAGGAGCGTGTGTCTAAGATAGTCAGGATGCATGCAAACAGACAGGAGATAGTAAAAGAGATATTTACAGGCGATATTGTTGCCTTTGTTGGGTTAAAGGAGACGCGCACAGGCGATACCCTTTGCGATGAGCAGTATCCCATCATACTTGAGTCTATGAAGTTCCCTGAGCCGGTTATATCTCTTTCTATTGAACCTAAGACAAAGGCAGATCAAGACAAACTTGCAATGGCACTGAAAAAATTTGAGGAAGAGGACCCTACGTTTCAGGTTCGCTATAATGCCGAGACCGGCCAGACCCTTATCTCTGGTATGGGACAACTTCACCTGGAGATTATCGTCGACAGGATGAAGAGGGAGTTCAATGTGGATGCAAACATTGGAACACCAGAGGTTGCTTATAGGGAGACGATATTAAAACCAGTAAAGAGCGAAGGCAAATATATCCAGCAGTCTGGCGGACGCGGACAATATGGACACGTTGTTGTTGAGATAGAGCCGGGAGAGAGAGGATCTGGTATAGAATTCGTTGATAAGATAAAGGGAGGGGTTATCCCTAAAGAGTACATTCCGGCAGTCAAAGATGGTATCCTGAGCGAGGCCCAGAATGGTGTCCTCGCGGGTTATCCGCTTACTGATATAAAAGTTACCTTGATAGACGGTTCCTTCCACGAGGTTGACTCTTCTGAATTCGCCTTTAAACTCGCTGCCTCAATAGCATTGAGTGATGGTGCAAAGAAGGCAGGCCTTGTGTTGCTGGAGCCGATAATGGATATAGAGGTTACTGTCCCTGAGGAGTATATGGGAACGGTTATCGGCGATTTAAATAGTCGCAGGTGTAAAATTACTTCTCTGGGACAAAGAGGCCACTTGAAGGTTGTCAGGGGTGATATCCCTCTTGCAGAGACATTTGACTATGCAAATGTATTGAGATCCTTGACACAGGGCCGAGGAACGTATACAATGGAGCCTTCATACTATGCTGAGGTTCCATCTAATGTTGCGGAAAAGATTATAGGGAAAAGAAACGCAGGTAAAAGCGAATAAAAAACAGCAGGAGGTGTAGGAGATGGCAAAAGAAAAATTTGTGCGTACCAAGCCACACGTGAACATTGGTACAATCGGCCACGTTGACCATGGTAAGACGACATTGACTTCAGCTATTACAAAGATCCTTGCCCAGAGGGGAATGGCAGAGGCAAGGGAATATGATCAGATAGATAACGCACCCGAGGAAAAGCAGAGGGGTGTTACGATAAACATTGCCCACGTTGAGTACCAGACAGATAAGCGTCACTATGCGCATATCGACTGCCCTGGTCACGCTGACTACATCAAGAATATGATTACTGGTGCCGCTCAGATGGATGGTTCTATATTGGTTGTTGCTGCAACTGACGGGCCAATGCCTCAGACAAGAGAGCACATCCTTCTTGCTCGTCAGGTAAACGTTCCTGCAATTGTTGTATTTATGAATAAGGTCGATCAGGTTGATGATCCGGAGCTCCTTGACCTAGTTGAAATGGAGATAAGGGAGCTTTTAAGCAAGTATGAATATCCGGGTGATGATGTTCCAATCATTAGGGGTAGCGCATTAAAGGCAATGGAGTGTGGCTGCGGTAAGGATGATTGTCCTAATTGTAAGCCGATAATCGAGCTTATGAATGCGGTTGATGAGTATATCCCTGATCCTGTCCGTGAGATAGACAAGCCATTCCTTATGGCAGTTGAGGATGTCTTCTCTATCTCTGGTCGTGGAACCGTTGCAACAGGTAGGATAGAGAGAGGTATTGTTAAGGTTGGCGATGAGGTTGAGGTCGTTGGTTTTGACAATAAGATAGGTAAGACAGTTGTCACTGGTATAGAGATGTTCCGCAAGATACTCGATGAAGGTCAGGCCGGTGATAACGTTGGTCTTCTTTTAAGGGGTGTTGATAAAAAGGACCTCAAGAGAGGTATGGTTTTGGCAGCACCTGGCAGCATTACCCCTCATACCAAGTTTAAAGGGCAGGTTTATGTCCTTAGCAAGGAAGAAGGTGGGCGTCACAAACCATTCTTCAATGGTTACAGGCCTCAGTTCTACTTCCGTACAACCGACGTTACCGGAACCATAAAGCTGCCTGAGGGTGTTGAGATGGTTATGCCTGGTGATAACGTAACCTTTGAGGTAGACTTGATAGCTCCAGTTGCCCTTGAGAAGGAGCTAAGGTTTGCAATCCGTGAAGGCGGAAAGACTATAGGTAAGGGCGTTGTTACTGAGATCATTGAATAAGTAAGAAAAGCAAAAGGCGGTTGTTCTTTATCATGGCAGAGCAGAGAATAAGGATAAAATTAAGGTCTTACGAGCACAGGATACTCGATCGTTCTGTAAAAGAGATCGTTGCATCCGCTCAGCGGACAGGCGCAAAAGTCGTTGGGCCTATACCTCTTCCCACGAAAAAAGAGGTCTATACCGTGCTTCGCTCGCCGGTTATAGACAAGAAATCAAGGGAGCAGTTTGAGGTAAGGACACACAAAAGGCTACTTGAGATAGTCAGCCCAACGGCCAAGACCATAGATGCGCTAAAGAAGTTGAATCTTCCCGCTGGTGTGGATGTAGAGATAAAGATGTAATAGGTTCGGTTTAGATATGAACTTTGAGGCGCAGAGGCATTGCCTCTGCGCCTTGAAGAATTGTCTTATCAGCCTGATGGTCTATAGGGTCGTCAGGTTGCGCTGGACAGAGGAGGTTTTTATGGTTGAAGGTTTATATGGTAGAAAGCTGGGTATGACCCAGATATTCGATGAGGACGGCAGG
>JALVWL010000076.1:2270-3438 GCA_027034965.1 Candidatus Omnitrophota bacterium | reverse complement strand
GAGTTAAAGGATGCCCGTGATAGATTGGAGGCAGTGATAAATGGTCTCAAGGCCTGAATTAAGGCAAAATTATCTAAGATTAATTTCCCTGGCAATAGAAGAAGATATTGGCACAGGCGATGTCACGTCCCTATCGGTAATTCCTGAGACCGCCAAGATAAAGGCAAATATTGCATTCAGGGAAAGGGCTGTTTTTTGCGGCAGGGATGCGATAAAGCTGACCTACCAGTTATTGAGCCCAAAGGTAAAGATTAAGTTTTTTGCGAAAGACGGGGACCTGGTCAAAAAAGGCTCTGTCATTGCCAGTGTCTCTGGGCCTGCAAGGCCTATCCTTAGCGGTGAAAGGATAGTCTTAAACTTTATCGCAAGGCTGTCAGGGATAGCCACTCTTACGCACGAGATAGTTTCCTTGGCCAAGGGAAAGGTTTATATACTGGATACGCGCAAGACCCTGCCTGCATGGAGGGTCCTTGATAAGTATGCGGTTTCCTGCGGCGGAGGCAAGAACCACAGGATGGGCTTGTATGATGCGATTATGATAAAGGACAATCATATAGAGCTCCTTATGGATCATATGAAGGTCTCGAAGAAAGAAGCAGCTGTAGAGGCAATGAAGAGGGCAAGAGAATTCCTTGATAAGGCTGGCAAGAAGATGCCGTTGATTATAGAGGTGGAAGATATGGAGACGCTGGAGGCCGTTGTCCCCTTTCAACCAGATGTAGTTCTCCTGGACAATATGGATAGGGAAGCCGTGAAGAGGGCGGTTACCTACATACGATCAAAGGGTTGTAGGATAAAGGTAGAGCTTTCCGGGGGTATAACCGAGCAGACGATAGATAGGTTTGTAGACCTGGGCGTGGATTACATCTCCATTGGCAGACTGACCCATTCGGCCAGGGCAATCGATGTTGGAATGGATATCTCCCCTCTACGCTGAAAGGGGGTGGCGATGAAAAGGTTTTTCTCTCTCTTTATATTTTTATTTGGGCTGGCTGTCTTTTCCTTTGGGCTGGATCAGGTGATATATACGACGATCCCACCGCTTG
This sequence comes from Candidatus Omnitrophota bacterium, assembly GCA_027034965.1. GTDB lineage: Bacteria > Omnitrophota > Gorgyraeia > S143-82 > S143-82 > S143-82. The sequence continues at coordinate 2,392 of JALVWL010000076.1, read as the reverse complement.
CGGGCCTGATTAATTCTATATTGGGGACAAGTGTAGCCAGGTCTGTTGTCCCTGAAGGAATAGACCCCCACCACTTCTCTGTCTCTGTGTCTAGACTCAGGGAGCTCTTGCATACTAGGGAA
>JALVWL010000076.1:0-2260 GCA_027034965.1 Candidatus Omnitrophota bacterium | reverse complement strand
GCCTTGAATGGCAGGCTTGAGTTAGAAGAAAAGATTATTTCACCTATTGAGGAATGGAAGGGGCATCCGGATATATTTTTCGTAGCAAGGGATGTTCCCGTGTTAGACGATGATCCACATATCTGGCTTTCTCTGAGGAATCTGAAGATTATGACACAGGCCATATCCAGACACCTGTCCGTCCAGGCAACGCCACTTCTTAATCGTATCCAGAGACTGGATGAAAGGTTTCAAGAACTGTTTTCCAGGATGCCGGGCAAGGCCTTCCTCTGTCTGCATCCGGCCTGGAGATACTTTGCCCGCGACTATGGCCTGGAGATGATTAGCGTCCTGGGTTACAACGGTGAGGTTGGGCCTGGGAGACTGGCCAGGATTATGGAGGAGTGCAGGAAAAAGTCTATCCGCTTCATCCTCGTAGAGAGGCAATTTAACCGAGACTTGGTGGAGCCGATAATCCAATCCTGTGATCTGAAGGTCATAATCGTAAATCCCCTTGCCACGGACATAGTAGGGGAGTTTTCCAGGATAGCAGAGGCGCTGGAGGGCGTAGTGGATGAGAATAGATGATTGCTGCCTCTATGTGAAAGACCTGTCGGCTGGTTATGGAGGCAGGAATGTGATAGAGGGCATTTCCCTTTGTTTGAAGAGGGGCGTTTTTCTGGGATTGATAGGCCCGAACGGTGCAGGTAAGACCACCTTGTTTAAGGCCATTTTGGGGATATTGCCGAAAAGGACTGGAGAGGTCCTGGTCTTTGGTCAGCCCGTCGATATAATGAGGTCCAGGATAGGCTATGTCCCCCAGTATCTGCACACAGATATGGTAGTCCCTTTGAGTGTAGAGGAAATGGTAGGTCTGGGGCTGGTTGGCAGGGGCATTTCTGTAGAAAACAGGCGCAATTATATAGACGATGTGCTGAACAGGCTATCTTTGACCCACCTTAGAGATAGGAGATATACCTCTCTATCGATGGGCGAAAAACAGCGCGTATTGATTGCCAGGGCCCTGGTAAAACAGCCAGTTCTCCTCCTATTGGATGAACCTACTGCCAGCCTAGATGAACCAAGCGAACAGGGTCTGTTTTCTCTTCTAGAGGAATTAAAACAGGAAGGGATTACCATTGTAATGATATCTCACGATATAGGTGTCCTCTCCAGGGTAGTAGATGAGGTGGCTTGTTTAAATCGCAGGCTGGTATATCACGGCAGACCAGGAGAGGAGCTGGCAGCAGGTATAGAGGGAGCATATAAATGTCCCGTGGATTTAATTGCCCATGGAGCCCCGCATAAGATCCTAAAGGAGCACGGAGAATGATTGCCCATCTCTATGATATTCTGGCCTTGCCCTTTGTACGTTACGCGATAGCCTCTCTGGCTGTGGGTAGTGTGGTTGCAGGGATTTTGGGGCCGTTTATCCTTATGCGCAGGATAGGCTTTATTGTTGGAGGTATCTCCCATGCCCTGCTGGGAGTCGTCGGGATAGGTATCCTGTTTGGGCTAAGTCCTTTCTGGATGGCGATCTTGGGGGCGGTTTTTCTATCCCTGCTGATTGCCTGGATAGAGAGGCGAATGGGAAGGGGCTATAGTGATTTTTCGATTGCCGTGGTCTGGACATTGGGGATGTCGCTGGGAATTTTGAGCCTGAGCCGTGTGAGAGGCTATGCCCCGGATATTGTGAGTTATCTCTTTGGTAATGTGCTTCTATTGAGGGGTAAAGATGTCTTTTTTGCTAGCATCGTGGCAGGGATCTTGATCTTGGTATTTGGTCTGTTTTACAGACAAATGACCCTTATCTGCGTTGACGAAGAATTTGCCACTGCCCAGGGTATGAGGGTGAGATTCTTTTATTATCTCTTGTTTACGATGATAGGCCTGGGGATAGTGGTCTTGCTGAAGGCCTTTGGGATAATTTTGATGATATCTATGTTGATAATCCCCTCAGCGATAGCCAGTCTTTTGGTAGATAGATTGAGCCAGGTTTGGTTGGTATCGATGGCCATAGCCCTCTTTGCCAGCATTGGGGGATTCTTTGTTGCCTATGCAATGGACTTTTCCGTTGCACCGGTAGTAGCGATTCTCTTATCCCTGATATATCTGATAGTCCTGATTGTAAAGCGATAACCTATAGGAGGGAGTTTGCTATGAGAAGGGGCAGAAAGACAGATGAGATTCGAGAGATTAAAATAGCTGCCGGGTGGTTGGCCAATCCAGCGGGCAGTTGTCTCTTTGAAATGGGCAATACCAGGGTCCTGTGCACAGCGGT
>JALVWL010000075.1 GCA_027034965.1 Candidatus Omnitrophota bacterium | reverse complement strand
TATTCGATAACAGGAACAAGGATGCGGGCGATGATATCTATCTACTCGTCAAGAAGTACCACTTTAGACCCAATATGCAGGTTAGATGGGAGGATAAGGACCTGCCTATCCTTGCGGTGGCCTGTCTAGTTGGTAATAAATCCGCGGTAGAGGCCCTTGTGGAAAACGGCGCCTATGTTGATGCTGGGTCAAACCCCCAGAGGCCCATCAGATATGCGGCTTTGGGGCCGAATTCAGCACTAGTGAGGTATCTGATAGAGAAGGGAGCAAGTATATATTATGAGGATAAAGAGAGTTCGAATCTATTGACCCTTCTCCTACTTTCCTCGGATAAGGATCTAAACAGACGCCTGGAAGTGATGAGGTTTTTGATAGACAAGCACCTATCTGTAAATGATAGGGTAAAGATGTTTGGGGATAGTGTGTTGATGGTTGCCTTGAGGGAGAAGGCCCCTCTTGAGATAGTGAAATTGCTTATTGAGGCTGGGGCATTGCTCAACTTCCACAATGAGTTGGGATATTCGCCGTTGATGTATAGCCTTCTCTATAGCGATGACCCTGAGATCATAAGCCTGTTATTGAAAAAAGGGGCCAAAGTGGAAGATGTTACGCCGGACGGAAGGAACTTTTCTGAGCTACTGCAGGACAATCAGGAGCTTATGAAAAAGCTGGATACCTATAGAGATGTATGGAGGAGATATGGGCTTGATATAAAAATAGAGGAGTAGAGGGAAGATGGAGCTATCCAAAGAACAGAGGGACATCTTATTGGGATTTCAGGCCAGCGAGATAACCGAACATCACGTCTATAAAAAATTAGCGGCTATTGCCAGCGATAAAAATAGGGATGTCCTATTAAAGATATCTCAGGATGAACTTGCCCATTACAATATCTGGAAGCGCTATACTGGCGAGGATGTCAAGCCGAATAGACTAAAGATCCTGTTTTATTCTCTCCTAGCCAGGCTCCTGGGACTATCCTTTACTGCCAAGTTGATGGAAAAGAATGAGATGAAGGCCGAAGAGAAGTACAATAACCTGTTACGCCGTTATCAGGAGGCCGAATCGGTTTTACGGGACGAGGTTGCCCATGAGAATCTTTTGCTCTCTATGATTGAGGAGAAAAAGGTGGAATATATAGGGTCTATGGTGTTGGGATTAAACGATGCCCTAGTTGAGTTGAGTGGTACATTGGCAGGGTTGAGTTTTGCCTTGCGCAATAGCAGGTTAATAGGCCTTGCAGGGATTATCACGGGTATAGCCGCTGCCCTGTCTATGTCTGCGGCCGAGTATTTGTCCCAGCGCGCCGAATCAGGCGAATCCAGACAGCCATTGACCGCAGCCTTTTTTACAGGTGTTGCCTATATCTTTACGGTGGTTATTTTGGTCGTGCCATATTTACTCCTCTCTAATTACCTGTATGCGCTTATGTGGTCGATATTGAATGGCCTTTTGGCCATCCTCTTTTTCTCGTTTTTTGTCTCGGTTGTAAAGGACAGGTCTTTTAGGAAGAGTTTCCTGGAGATGTTTGCGATTAATTCGTCTGTGATATTGATCTCCTTTGTTGTAGGTCTTCTGGTTAGACGATTTTTAGGGATAGATGTTTAGTATTTGGAGTCTTTTTCAGGGAATGTGTTAGGAGATGTTATTATGAGTCAGGAATTGTTTCAGACCCCTCTTTATGGGGAACACCTAAAGTTATCTGCCAAGATGGTGGATTTTGCTGGCTGGCTAATGCCAGTTTCGTATACCTCTATTGTCTCTGAGCACAACTGGACGAGGGAAAACGCATCTTTATTTGATATCTGCCATATGGGTGAGTTTGTTGTTGAGGGCGGTGAGGCGGATGCGTTTTTGGATTATCTGATTACCAGCAGGATAAAGGGGCTTGAGGTTGGCCAGTGCAGGTATGGGCTTCTTTTGAATGATAATGCCGGTATTTTAGATGACCTGATCGTTTATAGGATAGAAGAAAATAGGTTTATGCTGGTTGTAAATGCAGCTACAAAGGATAGGGATTTTCAGTGGTTTTCTGAGCATATTAGAGGATTTGACGCAATGATTTCTGATGTCTCTGACTCTATTGCAAAGATAGATATCCAAGGTCCAAGGTCTGCTGAGATATTATCTGAATTCTTGAAACAGGATTTATCCGGCATAGGATATTTTCGGTTTAGGGGATTTCCTTATAAAGATGAGGAGATAATCGTCAGCAGGACAGGTTATACTGGAGAGCTTGGGTTTGAATTATATGTGCCTTCTGAATCAGCGGTTGGGTTGTGGCAGGATTTGTTAGAGTCTCCTTTGCTTAGACCTGCTGGACTCGGGGCAAGGGATACGCTTCGGCTTGAGATGGGTTATCCCCTCTATGGCCAGGATATGGATGAGACGAAAAATCCAATAGAGGCAAGTATGGAGAGGTTTGTGTATTGGGATAAGGATTTTATTGGCAGGAATGCCTTGCTTGAGATAAAGAGGAAAGGTGTTTCTCGAAGGTTAATAGGCATAACCTCAGAGAGCCGCAGGCCATTTAGGCACAATGATAAGGTGTTTTCTGTTGATGACAGGGAGGTTGGAGTGGTAACATCTGGGTCGTTTTCACCGTCGCTAAAGAAGGCAATCGGCCTTGCATATATTGACATGGGTATTGATTACGGAGATAATGTCCTTGTCAAGGGAAAGGCCGCCATAGAGGCCAGTGTTTGCGCTTATCCGTTTTATAAACACGGTTCGTTAAGGAGTAAGGTTTGTTGATTATAATTGAGCAGCTAAAACAGGAGGGGGATAATGTCAGAGGTTCGTGATGGCCTTTTTTATTCTAAAGAGCACGAGTGGGTATTGGTAGAAGATGATATTGCTATTGTTGGGATTACTGATTATGCGCAGGAGTCTCTGGGAGATATTGTTTTTATTGAATTGCCTGATATCGGCAGGGAGGTCTCTAAAGATGAGTCGGTTGCAGTGGTTGAATCTGTAAAGGCAGCCAGTGATGTCTATTCGCCAGTAAGCGGAGAGATAGTAGAAGTCAATCCCGAACTTGACTCATCTCCTGAGATAGTAAACTCAAGCCCCTATGACGAAGGATGGTTTTTTAAGGTGAAACTTTCCAATCCCGATGAGTTGACTATGCTTATGAATGCAGATGATTATGAGAATTATATACGAGATATTTGATAATAAAAAACTAAAAACGCAAAACTAAAAACTAAAAACCACAACTCAAAGCTCAAAACTGTTTTTTTATATAAGGAGAAAAGGGGATTGCATGGATTGAGGTCTTATGCGAGGAAAAGGAAAGGAGATGGAAATAAGGGCTTTAATTTAGCGGGAACTCCCCATCTGTAAAGATGGGGATGAGAGCCAATTTCTGTTTTTTCCGTTCCTTGATATAATGGATGGATGAGGTTACGAAAGGCAGCGCATACAGTATATAAGACGCAAT
>JALVWL010000074.1 GCA_027034965.1 Candidatus Omnitrophota bacterium | reverse complement strand
AGCAGGCTGCGCTATCCCGCCAAAGATCCTGCATACAAGTCAAGAAAACCTAGTGCCTACGTCTACCCGATAATTCCTTACCTATTTATTACCAAAGGGTTATGACTTTAGGGTGTCAAAGTTGGGTCAAAGCAATATAATAATTTCAATACCTTAAGCCGTTGCAAAGGCCTTATCTACTTCCCATATCCTGTTCAAATAGTCGTATACCATCCGGTAGGTGTTAAAGAAAGAGGCCTCACAAACGGCGTTTATCATCTTGTCAATCCAGGGTGAATTGATATCTACATTGCCCGCCTTATTTGTGGAATAGTACAATTGAACTACTTGTTCCAGCGCATCGTAGAGGGCATCTGCGTCTTCATCAAGCCTCAGATTTAATTCATTGCTGGCATCGTTGGTCTCATCTCGATAGCCAAATATCCAGCCAATATCTTTATCTTCTGCCTCGACAACCCAACCATCCAGAGTTGTTAACTGCAGGACGCTATTTAATATTGCCTTCATACCACTGGTACCAGATGCCTCAAATGGAGGGAGAGGATTATTAAGCCACACATCCACTGTATTTGTCAATAATTTGCCAAAATAGGTATCGTAATTCTCCAGCATTGCAATCCTTATATATTGACGATATTCATAAAGCGCATCTATCTTATCCATCAGTTCTCTGATAAAGGTAAAACCAAGGTTATCCTGGGGATGGGCCTTACCTGCCATCAGGATTTGTATCCTTCCGTATTTCTGAGCTATCTCTACCAGACGCTCTGGCTTTCTCAAGATAAGGCTGGGCCTCTTATACGCAGCAATGCGGCGCGCCCAGGCAAGGGTAAAGGCATTTTCGTCCAGCCCCCACCTCCACAGTAGTCCTACTAGCTGTTTTTTATTTTCCTGGTGGGCATTCCACAGATCCATTCTGAATTCCTGATTATGCCTTAAATTGGCAATATTCTTTAAACAGGTAGGATCTTTCTGCCAATCACCAATTACGTCTTTGTATTTATCAAATAGATTCCTGAATGGTTCTGAAACCCAGGTCAGGGTATGAATCCCATTAGTGACGGCTATAATCCTGTCTTTATAGGCAGGGAACTGATTATGCATAACCCAGCAATGTTTCTGTGCAACGGCATTTATGTGGGTGGAGGCATTCATTGCCACTAATGTCAGATTTATCATATCAGGACGGCTCTCTTCTGTACCAAGCTGCTTGAGTATAAAGATATCCTCATCATTTAGTACTAACCTTAAATCATTGATGTGAAATCTATCATGACCCGCTTCTACTGGCGTGTGGCAGGTATAAACAAAATTCTTCTTTTCTTGCTCTATTTCATTATCCTCTTTTCCCCGCGCCTTTTCCAGAAAGGCAAAGGCAGCATGTCCCTCATTGAGATGGTATTTTGCAATTTCATACTGGAAATCATCCAGGGCCTTCATACCTCCTAATCCAAGGATAACCCTCTGATATATCTTCCACCAAGGATTATCGCTCCTATATAACTGATCCGTAAGGCGTTGAAGGTCCTCGATATTGGCATCTATATTTGCATCCAAGAGGATCAAAGGTACAACAAATCTCTTATCGTAGCTGTAGACGTAATATTTCCATAGTTTCAAATACAACGTATCATTGCGCATATCCAACTTTATCTCTTTGTTCAATGGGATCAGGCCTGGATAGTGCCAGGGATCCCAGTGCATCTCTTCTGGGAGCTGTCCATATCTAAACCAGAAATTTTGCTTAAAATATCCCTTGTTCCACAGTATCCCTATTGCCACAACAGACATACCGAGATCCGCCATATTCTTCACCGTATCACCTGCCAGGACACCCAGACCACCGCTATATATCGGCAGATCCAGCATCTTATCGAGGCGGATATCGAGGAAATAGTCCAGGCCGCGCATATTAGAAAATACATCGTGTCGCCTAAACATATTTGCCTCAGGAAGGTCCCCTTTCTCAGGGAATGTATTATATATGCTCGGCGCAAGTCCGTATTCCATAGAAAAATAGGCAATAGAGGTTAGGTCTTTATTGAGTAGCGCCTCTTCTGCCTTTAAAATCGGCTCAAGAGGAAAACCAAAAAAGGAATTGTCGTTTATGTAACGGCTATAATATCCATCGAAGTTATCTACTGGATTAATCTCTAAAAATCTTTGAAGACTCACTTCTCCCCCCTCTTTTAACTTGCCCCCTAACTATACCTGTATATTTAATTATATCCTATAATCTCAAGTAGAAAAGTATTTTTAAACATCTGTTGTATTACCGTCAACTAAGGAACTAAAAAATGCAAAAATGCCCCTAGAAAATAGATTAAAAGCAGCTCCTTTGCACCTATGCGATTATCCCGCAAGACGATCCAATAGAAGGCCAATAGGTATCCCAATAAGGCCAGTCCGAAACTTAGCACCATAGTCCACCATAGGCTATGGACCTCAAAAGTCATTGTAGCCACCAAAAACATCAGTACAAAAGATGCAAACACATCTCCAAATCTACTATGCCTAAGCAAAGATCTCAACACAAGTCCTGTCCATAGGAAGACCACCGGCAACAGATAAATTGGAAAGGCAAGCAGAGAAATCTCATCAATATAGATAGGGATAATCGATCCATAAGGCTTTAAAAACAATACAATATAAATGGGCCAGAAAAATATAGCAAAACTAATCACATCCAAGGAATTACCCAAGACAAAGCCCCACCACAATAGTATCCACACTGCCAGGAAAGGTACCTTGACAATACCATTCAGACCCAGGAGAATCAATAAAAAGCCCACAAGATTCAACACCCATAAAGTCACTCTGTCTACCTTATTAGCCAAGTCTCCAGACATAATAAACCAATCCACTCCCTAACAAAATATACAATAACACACGCACCAGCCAATTCTTCAAAAGCCCAAGGGCAACTCTATATCCAAGGGAAATCTTCAACAACCACGCATATATACCTCTTGCGATATCGAATGTCTCTGGAAGGCCTAGTTGATAGAAATAAAAATATTGGATGCGCCTAGATACGAACAGGCCAATCAACAACAGGCCAGAGATGAGGAGTAAGAAATATGCCAGGAAAGGGGAAACAAAATAGAAAGCCAAGAGCGACAACCCTACTGCCCATAATAGGGAAATCTTTCCGTTACCAAACAGGCCAGATAAGCAGGAAAATATAAGGTCTTTCAATACCAATATCCAGAGCATCAATGAGAGAAAGATCGCCCAATCGATTGCCTGCCTTCCACTAAGGAACAAAACTGGCCTACTCTCAAAGGACAGAAAGATAGCCAGGCCCAATAACAAAGATAACAATAAATACACTACTATTATCACAATGGATTTGCCTTCTATCATCTTGTTTTCTTTCTTTAGCTGACCATCAAAGATGAATGGCAAAATTGCCATTCCTCCAAAGGCAAATATCTGTCCAAGCCTGCCAACTGGAGAAAGGGCAACCAGCAAGACCCTCAACAGATTAACAAAACCATATCTATACCAGACCCTATCTGGAGAGGAAAGGGATTGCCAACCCGACAGGACGAGGATAAATGATGACCAGAGAAAAAACTCCTTATCCATAAAAAATGGATGATATAAATGGGAAAGGGCTATAGTCAGCAGGGAATATACAAACAACAGATCTTGCCTCTTAGAATTAAGAAGGAAAAAGGCCCCCTCCCATACAAAGAACCAGCCCCATAAAAGATTGCCAGTTTTAAGGCAGGTATATAAAATTAGAAGGCCTGATGCCAATAAAACCCAATCAATTATTCTCCTTCTCCCCAATAGAAACAGGCCTGCCAGAAAAAGCGGCAACCACACAGATACAGGAGCTATATCTGCCAGGACTGCTATAGCAACTGCCAATCCAGAGACCGCTATATCAAACCATCTGCGTTCAAAAGCACATAAAAGCAACCTTCCCCACAGGCCTGCTAATAGCAAGGCGATTAGTTGATTATCCATACAGGGCCCTCCAGAATAAGACAAGCACAGCCACTACTCGAAATAAATCCCTATAGAAACCAGGGATAAATCTTTCTCCCAATAACAAGAATGCAGCAAACAGTCCTATCCTTGATGAGACGGCCATAAATAAGACTACTACCGACAACCATAGCCATCTCCAGAACTGGCTAGCTCTTAACTGCAGGATGAACAAAGAGACAATGCCAAATGCAATAAATAACATAGGTATTGGTAGAGGTTGCGCTGCTATGCCAAAGATACTGGCATAAAGTTGCAGTAACCTGGTTATGATATACGATAAAAAGGGAACACTCCAATGTCCCAGGCCCTTTTCACCAATCACTATCACAAGAGAAAGGAGAAATAGGCCTACTGCCAATGAGAGGCGCGCCTCATTCATTCCTGGCACCACATAAGAAAATAAGACCTCCCTGATTCCAATGCCTGCGACTATCCATATACCTGCCAAGATAAGATAAAAGATTTTCTCTCTACTTGGTCCAGAGAAATAGATATAGAGTGCTGTCAAAAATACAAGCACAACAAATACCGGGGCCAGTGAACGGAAGAAAAATAGTGGAAAAAGCATCCACATCCAGCGTACATCAAAGCGCTGAGAGGCCAGAACCAGGAAAAAGGCCCATGCAGTACTATCTATCCAGAGAAGATTCATTACCCACCACACCTATTAATCATCTCATCCATAAGATTCAGATAATCAATCAAAAGACGGGTTATGAGAAACTTCTCCCTGACGACCTCTTTGCCCCTCCTGCCAAGTTCCGCACCCAATTCTGGATTGGTCAAGAGCTGGATTATCCGATTTGCAAAACCATCATGGTCATAGGGATCCAGCAAATATCCGGTTTGGCCGTCCTCTATCTGGAGAGGAATGCCACCGACTCGCGAGGCAACGACTGGTTTGCCCTTCCAGAGTCCTTCGGTAACAGTGAGGCCAAAACCCTCTTTCAATGACTTCTGTATTATCACCGCTGCTATCCGCTGCAAGACATTGACCAATACGTGGTTCTCTGCAGTTATAAGTATTACATCGCCTTGCTCGATATATGACTTTGCCTTATTAAGCACCTTCTGGTATATCTGCCAGCCTTCTGGATCATCGCTGGCCATAGAACCACAAAGGATAAGACGACAATCTACCTCTTGTCTTACCTTTTCGTATATATCCAATACACCTAGTGGATCTTTCCACTTATCGAATCTGGATATCTGGACCAGAATAGGTTTGTCCGTGGGTATCTTGAATTTCCTCAAATGCGAATCTATCGTGGACTGTGAGATATCACGATTCTTTGGTGAAAGCGGGTCTATCACCGGGAAAAAGATCCTCTGCTCTACTGGAAGGTCTGATTTCTTATAATCTTCACTCGAGACTATTACCGATTCATAGCGAATGATGAACCTCTTCAAGAAATTCCACAGGTCCTGATCAGGATTTGAGAGATCCACATGGCAACGCCAGATCCAGGGCTCCTTTTTATGATAAAACTTTATGAGCGGCAGGGGTTGAGGGTCATGGACTATCACAAGGTCATGGTCTATGTGGGTATAGGAGGCGAAATCCTCATTTGTCTGAAGGTATAGGCGTTTTTTGTTTTCACTGAGATTGATGGGATCACCCTGGAGAGAGTTGTGGAACTTTTTGGTAATCTCAAAAAAATCCGGGCTACCCTTCAATATCCTCCATCCCGCACTTATACCGACATCATTGAGCAAGGGGATAAGGGAACTCAGCATCTCCGCCACCCCACCACCGTAATAGGTGGAATTTATATGGACAATAGAACGATTATAAAGCCTGCCTGCGAGTTTATATATCGAAACTATGACCTCTTCACCAACGATATCAACATAATCGACAACACTGTGTCTCATCTCTCCCCCCTTGGCTTAAGTATAAAGCATCTACTCTATATCACTTCCCCTTAATAGCTGCCAATTTCATTAGTATTTGTCTCAACTCAAAGGGGTTGTCCAATCTATATCTAGCCTTCGATATGCCGAACCCAATCTTTATAGAATAGGCCCAATCAGGCAGAACCTCAAACATATCTTCATCTGTCCAGTCATCGCCCGCCACAAACATAAAGTCATAGTCCTTCCTGGCAAGCCAATGAAGAATTGCCCGTCCCTTATTGATACTGGTGTTCTTGACCTCTATAACCTTATTTCCCTCCAGGACACCTATCTCCAGATTGGCTATAAGCTGCAGGAGTGCATCCTTTAACTCTCGCGACCTGACCGTAGCCAGGATTGGATCGCACCTGCGATAATGCCATACAAGGGAAAATTCCTTTTCCTCAATAAAAGAGCCTGGCGTCCTGTCTGTATAAAGCTCAAGGATAGGTCGTACCTTCTCCTTCCACTCACTATCCAGAAGCTCTATCATCTCCCATTCACCGTCTATTTCCTTCAACCACACACCATGTTCAGCAATAATATTTACCCGAAGGCTGGAAAACCAATTCTGGAGGGTATAAGGGTCTCTGCCGCTTACAATGACCACCTCAGTGGCGTCCTGTTGGGTAAGGCGATCCAGTATCTCCAGCAACTCCTTATCGGGCATTGCCTTCTCTGGCTTATCCCGGAATCCAACAAGTGTACCGTCGTAATCAAGGAAGAGGACCCTGCTGTGGGCAGATTTATATGCCTTTACCAATGCGGCCTCTTCTTTCCCCAGTAGTTTCTTTCCCACAAACATAGCCTGCTTCTCTTTTGTATGCTCAAGCCTATCCATAAAATCCCTTGCCCAGCGCACCACATCGTAACGCTCCAGCCTCTTCTGCATAGCCGATATACGGATCGCCTTCTCTTCTAGAGGCATCTCCAATGCCTGCTTTATTGCATCCGCCACACCGCTCCTATCCAGGGGACTGACGATTATCGCCTCGCCCATCTCCCTGGCTGCACCGGCTAATTCCCCAAGGACAAGCACGCCATCTCCGTCTATCTTGCTTGCGACATACTCCTTGGCCACCAGATTCATTCCGTCCCTTATAGGCGTAATAAGGGCAACATCACCCACTGCATAAAGGGCCGACAGGACTGCCTGAGGTACTGAACGATATAGATACCAGATGGGTATCCAACCAATCGTATCATACTTCCCATTTATCCTACCCACCATCTCATCCAGATTCTTCTTTAATCTGGCATACTGCTCCACACCTACCCTCGATGGCACAACCAGTAAAATAAATGTAACCTTCCCCCGCCACTTGGGATAACGCTCTAGAAACCGCTCAAATGCCTCTAACCTATGCAGCAATCCCTTCGTATAGTCCAGTCTGTCAACAGAGATAATGACCTTACTATCCCCTACCCGCCTTTTTATCCTTTCTATCTCAGTCTTGACCTCGTCTGTGGTTACCGCTGTCTTAAAGGCCTTATAATCTATACCCATAGGAAAGACATCTGCCTGTATCATACGATTTCCAGCTAGTATCTGATTAAAGGAATTCTCATATCCTAGAATCCGCCTGACACTACTCAAGAAGTGCCCCACATAATCAGCGGTATGGAATCCAACCAGATCAGCGCCGAGCAATCCCTCTAGGACCTCATCTCTCCAGGGCATAAGCCTGAATATCTCGGAAGACGGAAAGGGAATGTGCAAGAAGAAGCCAATAGAAAGATCCCCTATAGACTCGCGTAAAAGCCTTGGCAGGAGCATGAGGTGAAAATCGTGTATCCATACCGTATCACCTGGCCGCAGAATGTCCTCCAGTGCCTCGGCAAATAACTCATTGCCCTTTTTATAGGCATTCCATAAGGTGTCTGAAAAGACAGCATAATTAGGAAAATAGTGGAATAGCGGCCATATCGTCTTATTACAGAAACCATGATAGAACTGTTCCACCAGAGACTGGGGCAGGGCAACCGGAATACAGTTATCCTTCTTTAACTCTTTCTTTACCTGCTGAAAATCCTCTCTGATTTTCTCATAGGCAATGCCCGGCCAGCCCACCCAGAGGCTATCGTATTCCTTATAAAAAGATGCCAGTCCTGTAGCCAGCCCTCCTATGCTCCTCTGGAAAGATATCTTACCCGCCTTTCTGGAAACACTGATAGGCAACCGATTGGAGACAATTATTAACTTGCCTTTTTTCTCCATATTAAAAATATTTTAACATACAAAATAAATGAGGAGAATAAAGGATTGTCCGGTTAATCGGAGAAAAAGCAGTCCACCTTTTCAGGACAGGACAATAGCACGCAGGGTATCGACCACGTACTCAATCTCTTCATCTTCCATATAGGGAAAGATAGGTAGACTCAAGACCTCATCCTTGGCCTTCAACGCCTGATTTAGATCCCCAGAGACAACCACATAATCCCTAATCCCCTGCATCTCATTGATCAAAACCGGATAATAAACACCTGCTCCTATCCCCCTAGCGTTCAATTCCCTGCAGACCCTATACCTATCAAGCGGATGGCTCAGACGCAACGTAAACAGATTAAATACATTCCCTTTCTCTGCCTTGGGTAGTATTAGATTATCTATACCTGACAGAGCAGAGATATAGGCCTCAGCTATCCTCTGGCGCTCTTTTATAAATTCCTCTATATATCCGAGATATACGGCAATGACAGCGGCCTGTATAGAGTCCAGGCGGCTATTATAACCGATGTACTCGATATCATACTTATCAATTCCACCATGATTCCTCAATGCCCTCAATATATCCCGATTTCTTTTATCCCTGCAGGCAATCATCCCCCCGTCTCCAATACCTGGCAGGACCTTGGTCGGGAAAAAACTAAACGCCCCAAAATCCCCAAAACCACCCACACAGCGCCCTGAAAGGCGCGCCCCAAAGGCCTGGGCACAATCTTCCACTACGAATAGGTCGTAGCGACTGGCTATATCCATAATTGCCTCCATATCTGCTGGACAACCATAGAGATGCACTGGCAAGATACCAACCACATTCTTATAGGACAAGACAGCCCTTTCTATCTCTGAAACAGATATATTGAAATCCTCTCCTATATCCACTAGCAAAGGAGTGGCCCCAGACCTTATAATCGCCTCTGCAGTAGCTACAAAGGTAAAAGGCGTAGTGATGATATATTCGTCCCTGCGAAAGAACTGCCTGTTGTACCTGGAAATAGCCTGAGCCCTGAGTGATAGGAGTAGTGCATCCGTGCCTGAGGCAACACCTACTGCTGCCTCAACACCAATAGAATCAGAGAATGTCCTCTCTAGTTCCTCGACTTCAGGTCCAAGGATCCACCTTTGAGAGCCAAAAACGCCAGAGATAGCATTATCTATATTATCCTTAACCTTACGATAAATCCTATCTAGGTCAATAAAAGGGATTCTCATATCCTTCTCCAGACAAACATAGGAAAGCAATATCAAAAATAAAGGTCTCGCCTACCGTCAATAGTCTTGTTATAGTAATCCATCAGCTTAGGGAAGATATCCGGCATCTGTTGCCTTATCTCTTCAAGCTCTTTTTCTATGAGCCTCTCACCTATTTGACGCGTCTCTGGAGATGCGAAATCGTCGAGCCACTCCCTGAATGTCAAGACGGCATTCAGTTTACAAAATTTGCCCTCTGCCCCTGACTTGAGCAAAGACATTATATTTTCTCCAGTCCTTCCACAGCGATAGCCAGCCGTACAAAAAGAAGTAATATAACCCATAGCCGCCAAGGACCGAATAAGCTCATCCAGAGACCTGGTATCTCCTAGCTGAAATTGCTGCCTGTTGAGTTCCTGCTCAACCATTCTATCGCTATAGGCCCCAAGTCCTATCTTCGTAGAGGCATCGGTCTGGGTAACACCTATGCTTATCATCTCATCCCTTATCTCTGCTGACTCCCTGGCCGTAATAATCAGTCCGGTATAGGGAACCGAGAGCCGAATGATAGCAATAATCTTCTTGAAGTCTTCGTCTGAGACCTTATACCTCGTCTCCTGAACAAAGGGCGTGTTAATAGCAGGCTCAAGCCTGGGAAAGGATATCGTATGCGGTCCAATATTAAAACGGCGCTCTAACTCAATCGAATGGTAAAGGAGCCCCATTACTTCAAATCTCCAATCGTACAAACCAAACAACACCCCAAGGCCAACATCATCGATCCCTGCCTCCATTGCCCGATGCATAACATACAATCGCCACAGATAATCGTGTTTTCTCGTTCCCTCTGGATGGACATATTCATAGGTAGGACGATGATAGGTCTCCTGGAACACCTGATACGTTCCTATCCCTACCTCCTTAAGCCTAACGAGCTCCTCAACCGAGAAAGGTGGGGCATTGACATTTACCCTACGTATAGAACCATACCCTCTCTTTGTCTTTACCCTGACATCGTAGATTTGCCTTATCGTATCCACAATATAATCTATTCCCGAAGATGGATGCTCTCCGTAGACGACAATCAGCCTCTTATGCCCAATCTCACCCGCCAGGACCTCTACCTCTGCCCTGACCTCATCGATAGAGAGCCTGCGCCGCTCAACTGCGGTATTGTCCCTGCGAAATCCACAGTAAAGACAATTATTGACACAGTAATTGGAGAGATAGAGAGGGGCAAACGTTACGATTCGATTATCGTATACCTTTTTTTTGACCTCCAGGGCCACATCAAAGATAGCATCCCATTTCTCAGGGTCTTTTACACTTATCAATTGCGCTGTCTCCTCTGGAGAAAGCGTCTCCACCTCCAGGGCCTTGGCAAATATATCTTTCAGGCGCGGCCAGTCCGGCTCAGAAGCCCTAGCTAATAGGCCTTCTATCTCCTCCTGCGGGATAAAATTCAACACCTCAGTATTCATCAACAAATACTCCTTTACTCTGGATTATATAGCTTTCTATTATACAACCTACCGGCCCATATCTGAACCCGAAAATCAAAAGGAATTGTCACTCAATTGTCACTCATTTTGTCATCATTTGTGAAACGGATTTTTCCTGAAAGATTTTGTTTCACAAAATGAAACGGATTTTTTCTGGAAGATTTTGTTTCACTCGGATGCAAGTCAAAAAGGCCAGACGAATTATTTTATCAGATCCATAACCAGGTGGTATATCTTGTGCGGGTTGTGTCGGATTACTCCCGAGATATCGATTACATTTCCAAAGACAACCTCTACCCCTAGATTTGATATGCCCGAGACATCGCCTAACTTGACTTCCTTTGCCCCTTCTTCTGCATATTTATCTAAGGCCTCCTGGGGAATGGTTATATTATTGACAACACAATGCGTAACGACTCCCTGACCTGCATGATCAACAATGGCCTTAAGGTGGTCATAGACCGTATAGTCGTCTGTCTCACCTTTTTGTGTCATTACATTACAGATATAGACCCTTGGAACAGTAGCCTCTACTAATGCCTTTCCAATATCCCTGACCAATAGATTGGGCATAATGCTCGTATAAAGGCTTCCCGGCCCTAGAAGTATCACGTCTGCCTCTCGTATTGCCGCAAGGGCCTCTTCACACGCCGCAGGATCAGATGGTTCAAGGAAGACTCTCTTTATGGGTTTGGCTGCCTTTGGTATCTCCGCCTCTCCCTTGACCACACTACCATCGACATATTCTGCAACGAGGGATATCTTATCAAAAGTAGAGGGTAAAACCCTGCCCCTGGTAGCAAGGACCTCACTGGCCGCCTTTATTGCCTTTTCAAAATCCCCTGTAACCTGTGTCAAGGCAGTCAAGAATAAATTCCCAAAACTATGACCACCTAACTCTGGCACATCTTTAGAAAATCTATACTGGAACAGGTCTCTTACAAGCGGCTCCACATCAGAGAGGGCAACCAGGCAATTCCTTATATCCCCGGGTGGCAGGATATCAAATGTATCGCGGAGCCTCCCTGAACTGCCGCCACTATCGGCCACAGTAACAATGGCCGTAAGATTGCTCGTATATTCCTTTAGACCATGGAGCAAGACAGACTGCCCAGAGCCACCACCGATAACGACTATCCTCACGCCCTTGGAGAGGACATTTTTCTGATAAAGGATATCGGCTATCTTTGATTTGCGTTGGGAAGGGAATAGTATTCTAAGGAATAATTCTATTATCTTCCAGACACTTATAACTATAATGATAAAGCCTGCCAGGAGATAAAACCAATCAAAAAAGGATATATTTCTGAGACTATTCAGAGAATGGGTTGCCCCGATAAAGACAAGTACTAGGCCAAGGAAGGAAAAAGATACCCAGCGCTTTAATCCAACTCCTGGGTAGAACCACTTAAGGATCCGCAGGATCCCATCAATTATATCTGGCGTCTTCTTCTTCAATGAGCCTTATCGCCTCTTCTTTGCTCTTTGCCTGAATAAGTGTCTCTCTAAAGTTCTTATCCCTGAGAAGGCGAGTAATCCTTGCCAGGACCTTTAAATGCGGACCTGCAGATTCAGAGGGAGCTACGAGCAGGAAAAACAGATAGACCTTTTCTCCATCCAAGGCATTAAAGTCAACTCCCTTGTGAGATATACCAAATGCAGCCACGATATCGTCTATCGCATCGAGCTTTGCATGGGGAATCGCAACCCCATTTCCAATTGCTGTGGAACCCAATTCCTCTCTATCTATCAATGCCTTTAAGATAGGCTGTTCTTTATCCTTCGCTATCCTACCGCATTCTACTAGTTTATCCAGAAGTTCCTTTATTACACCGTCTCTATCCTCTGCCTCTAGCTCAGCAAAAACACATTCCTTCGTCAAGACATCTATAAGTTTCATCTTCGTCTCCTTGGTTTATCTCCCGATAACCTATCATTCCCAAAATCCATAAGGAAGGAAAAAATCCCTTATCAACAAAGAACTATCCTCGATACATTTCACACCGATTCAAAGCACACATAATACATAAGCGGGTGATGGGATTTGAACCCACGACAACCACGTTGGCAACGTGGTGCTCTGCCAACTGAGCTACACCCGCCTAAAATCCACGAATATGCCAATGCGAGAGGTGGGACTTGAACCCACACTCCGGATAGGAACTAGATCCTAAGTCTAGCGCGTCTGCCAATTCCGCCACTCTCGCTAGAAAGATCAAATCAACAAGAAAAAACCAAATGGGTCGTGAAGGACTTGAACCTTCAACCTTGGGCTTAAGAGGCCCCTGCTCTGCCAGTTGAGCTAACGACCCGAAGATATGTTTATAGCACAAACAAAATTTCTAGTCAACAAGCAAATCCAGCCTATAATTCCCAAATATTAATAAATCAGCCTACCCTAAAAAATCGATCGTCTACACCGTCGGAAGAAATCTTTAATTCAATCTTGCGAGCACACTTTGGACAAAAACCTACGAAGGCGGTTCTATCTTTGTTCAGATATATACGCTGATATACCCTGCAGCAGTCAAAGATTATCCCCACAAAGGGCCGCTTTACCTTTTTACTTGTAGACATTCTCCTCTCCTGGAAATTCACCCTTTCGTACCTGGGTCACATAATCCTCAACTGCCTGTCTAAACAGAGAAAGGCCATCACAATAGCGCCTGACAAATCTAGGAAGGACCCTGTCATAGGCACCTACCACATCAGAAAATACCAAGACCTGGCCATCGCAAAACCTACCCGCTCCTATCCCTATAACCGGGATACCAACTGCATCTGAGATGTCTGCCCCCAGTGGTTCAGGAACGCACTCTAGGACCAATGCAAAACACCCTGCATCCTCCAGGGCCCTGGCCTGGGCCATCAACTGTCTGGCCTCGCTAAAGTCCCTGCCCTTTACCTTATAACCGTCCTCAAATATACTGCTCTGGGGGGTAAGTCCAATATGTCCCATTACCTGAATACCCGCATCTACCAGTCTATCGACTACCGACAGGGTATGGTCAGAGGCCCCCTCTATCTTTACAGCACTTGCTCCGCAGGACTTTATAAACCTGCCTGCATTCTCGAGCGCCTGTTCAATCGATGCCTGGTAACTCATAAAGGGCATATCAGCCACTATAAAGGCATCTTTTGCCCCCCTTCTAACGGCTGAGACGAATACCACCATCTCATCCATTGTAACCGGCAATGTCGAATCATAACCTAATAGCGTCATAGCCAGAGAATCACCCACAAGAATAATATCCACCCCACAGTCCTGACAGATGCGTGCAGAGATATAATCGTAGGCAGTGAGCATAACTATCGGCTGGTGCCCCTTCATCTCTTTAATCTTTTTCACGGTCAACACATCCATCTCATCACCACCTCCACCATAGG
>JALVWL010000073.1 GCA_027034965.1 Candidatus Omnitrophota bacterium | reverse complement strand
CCAATCTCTTCTGCTAAAGCGTCATCTACCATTGTATTTATATTTATCATCTTTTTGTTTGCCATTGCCTTGAACAAAATCTCGTTTGGCTTAACACCTATTGCCTCGGCAAAACTGCGCAGAGAACAGGGCAGCTCTATCTCTATTTCCTTTATCTCCTCTTTTTCTTCCTGATCCCTTTCTTCTTCCTTCTTTTCCTCTTTGGCCTCTTCCTCTTTATGAGGAGGCTGCCTCTCTTCAACTTCTTTTTCCTTTTTCTCCTCTTCTATCTTCTTTTCCTCTACCTCTGTTTTTTTCTTTTTCTTCTTCTCTTCTTTCTCAGGAGTTGATTCCTTTTTTTTCTTGGAAGGCAGTTTCTCCTTTATCTTCTCCACCTGCTCATCTGTAAGATTACTCATATGGCTCTTTATCTCTATCCCGGCCTTCTCCCTGATAAAGGAAAGCAGGGACTTACTGCTTACACCCAATTGTTTTGCTAATTCATAAACCCTCATTATTCCTCTTCGTCTCCCTTCTCAAGGTATTCCTTTGCCTTGGCTATAATATCCTCTGCTATCTTTTTGTCTATGCCCTCAACCTCTATCAGGTCATCTACCCCTGCCATTGCAAGAGAATTCAGGTCGTGGAACCCTGCCTCTTTCAGGTTCTCCACAACCTCTGCATCTACATCCTCTACTTCCAGCAATATTTTCTCTAAAGATTTGCCTGCCTCTGAGCTTGTAATATGAGAACCTTCCGCTGTCCTTATATCGAGCTCCCAGCCAGTGAGTTTTGAGGCAAGGCGCACGTTCTGGCCGCGCCTGCCAATTGCCAGAGAAAGCTGGGACTCATCCACCAAGACCTCTGCGTGCCTCTTTTTCTCATCTAAGATCTTTATCTCCTCTACCTTTGCTGGTTTTAAGGCCTCTTTTATAAATTCCACTGGATCCTCTGACCAGCGCACCACATCTATCCGCTCACCC
Source organism: Candidatus Omnitrophota bacterium (assembly GCA_027034965.1). Lineage (GTDB taxonomy): Bacteria > Omnitrophota > Gorgyraeia > S143-82 > S143-82 > S143-82. Next base: position 2,516 of record JALVWL010000073.1, on the reverse strand, counting down.
TGCAATTCATTTACGATATTCTTTATCCTCGTGCCTCTCATACCAACACACGCACCCATTGGATCTATCTTCTCATTTACAGATGCAACCGCTATCTTGGTATGCTCTCCTGCCTCTCTCACTATGGATTTTATTATAACGATACCGTCCTTTATCTCCGGGACCTCCAGCTCAAAGAGCTGCCTGACCAGATCCGGATGCTTTCTGGACAAAAGCAGGACAGGTCCCTTGGGTTCGCGCTTTACCTCCAAGAGAATCGCCCTTATCCTATCGCCCTGCCGGTAATTATCCCTGAAAGATTGTTCTCTTCTGGGGAGGATACCTTCCGCCCTGCCGATGTCGACGATTATCTGTTTTCTATCCACCTTGTAGACGTTTCCACTAACAATCCTGCCCACTTGATCCTGAAATTCACGGAAGATAACGTCCTTTTCTGCCTCTCTTATCTTCTGTATGATTACCTGACGGGCGGTCTGGGCAGCAATCCTGCCAAGCTCTGGCGCAGGAATCCTTTCTCCATTGATGGTAACTATTATATCCTTGTTCTCTTCGTCTATCTTTGCCTCTATCCCCTCGGCTGTCTTGAGTTGATAGGCCTTCTTTGTAGCGCTAATCAGGGCAGCCTCCAGAGCAGAAAAAATGGTCTGTTTATCTATTCCCTTATCCATACAAATCTGGTTAATAATCATAAACATCTCTGCTTTATTCATTGCCTGTCTCCTTTCCTTGCGACCACTTAATGATATTTTCTACGGTAAAGACCTCTGCCGAAGGCTTAAATATCTGTTGATTCTCAAAGAGGACTAAACCAGATACATTCGCCCCTGTCCTGGCAACCAATTCTGCGCTTTCAGGCAGGGCATATAGGACCTCTGTCTGGTTTGCCTTGCAGGAATCTATATCCCCCTTGTTCAGACCTAGGCGCATTGCACACACATCATTGTCCTTATAACCTGTCTCGTATCTGCACAACAGGTAATCTAGATACCTATCAGGGGCATACTTCTTGACACAGAGCTGGTCTACTATCTCTTTCATATCCCTCGGGCCTGATATAGAACTCCATACACCATTTCTATTCGTCAAAAGGTAATGGAGGTATATCTTCCAGTCCTTCAGGCGCGGATCTGCCTTCAAACCCTTTATCGCCTTCACTAACCTGTAGGTCTCTTTGTCCAGGATCCCGGAGATAAACACATCTATCCTCTTGTCCCTACGAGGGCGCTTGTAGAAGACAGACATCCCGGTTACCTGGGGCTTCAGGACATAGCCCACATCTGATGGCAAGACCATATCCTCTATATTCTCAAAAAAGGAAAGGGTCTCTATCTCCTGAGGGAGGATATACACCGGCAGCATATCTGTCTTTATGCCTTCCAGATAGGTCTTTGCCTCTTCTTCATCTGCAAAGACCTTCTTCATCTCAAGGCCAGGAAAGATCCCTTTGAGCCACTTAAACACTGACTCTTCATTACAGGAAACACAATCCCTGGGACGGATAACAATCAATTCCCCTGTCTTTATATTATCCTCATTCCCTTTAGATTTCTGACAGATCCCTTTCTGGCAGCTGCCTGCAGGGCAGTCTTTATCAGAGAAACAGCTCGGCAGACCCTTTATCTTCCGTTCTTTAGAGGATAGGAATGAAACCACCTCTCCTCTCTTTATCTCCCACTCCTTCCCTGATCGAGTTATCTGCAGCTCTATCCCTGCCAGGCCATCGGCAGGCGGACATAGGAGATAGCCCTGGCCTACTTTGGCAATATATTTTCCTGGTTTTGGCATAAACTCCATAGAGGGTGCAACGACAATATCTATCTCTTTATGGAGTTTTAACAGTCCCTCTCCTTCAGAAGGAGGGGCCTTGACAGGCAATATCCCTATCAGCAGGTCAACGCCCCCCATATCAGCAAGGAGCTCGTTATATCTGGCGACATCGTCTATAACATCCTTGCCAAAAAGCAGACACCCAATCCTGATCCCATCCTTTTCCAGGACAAAGGCCTCTTTCTCGGGTATGCCAAAGGCGTAAAGAGGGGAAAAGGCCTTCTCTATCTTCTTCAGCCAAGCCTTATCCAGGGGATAGCCAAGGACAACTGCATCATAGCCTAGATCTCCCAGGGCAGATAGATAAAAATAGGTGCGGGCCCTATCCTTGTCTGGTTCGCTCTTCTTTACATCACCCAGGTCCCCTCCTAGAACCTCTCCTATCTCCAGAAGAAAGCTTGGCTTCTGCGCCTGCCAATTATCTATAAAAGAGGCCCGGCGGCACAAGATGCAATCTTTTCCCTGATTCAGGTAGACACGGGAGTGCGTATTACCGGTAATCAAAAGAGAAAACCTATCTGATGCCCCAAAAGAAGGAGAAAAAAAGAGGGCAATAGAAGCACAACAAAGCACAAACACCCAAAAGGCCTTTTTCACGCTGTCCTCCTCCTTCTTCTCTCAAAAATAAAAATAGAGCGTGCCAAACAGCCGACGCTCTTAACGCGAGTGTGTATTATACACAAAACTTA
>JALVWL010000072.1:1546-3486 GCA_027034965.1 Candidatus Omnitrophota bacterium | reverse complement strand
CTTTATAAACCAAGCTGTTATATAATAGGATTAGAATGTTAGTAGCCACGTTAGACGCCCAGCTTGCCAAGACACCTTGGCATGATGTCGACGTGCTGATGGCTCACCTAGCTGACCATCCGAAGCTCCTAGAACTCAAGCCTGTTGAGTTGGCTAAGGAGCTCCAGATTCCTCCTAACATGGCTGCAGCAATCCTCTCTAGTCCAGAGATTTACCAAAAGCTTGTTGCTGCAGTCCTCCAGAGAACAATCTCCCCACAGAAGCACGGAGAGATCCTCCGACACATTGCTGACGAAGCTACCAACGAAGAGCAGCCACTGGGTTACAGAATCCAGGCTGCTAAGTTCGTAGCTCAGCAGACAGGAGTCCTAGCTGCAACTAAAACTGCGCACCAAGAGGAAAGGGTCTTTAGAGTCCTCCTCGAGCACGATCCGAGAGCAAAGGCGGTGGCAGATGCCTTTGATCCGACGACTCGCATTGTCGACGCCCTCCCAGAGACAGAACCCTCGCAAAATCACACCAGAGGAGGCGACGAGGTTGTTGACGCAGACTTTGCCCCAGCGGATGGTTGAAGCCCTCCAGACTCTCCAACCTCCTCTTCGGAACGACGAGTTCAGTAACCTCGAAGAAGCTATAAGGGTACGCCTCTATAAACGACCGCGTTCCCTCACACCCAAGGAGGTCACTAAATGGCTATGAAGCCACCTAACCCACTCGCTGCACTCCTCCAGCAACATCAGGCTGAGCAGCAGCCTCAACCTCAGCCAGAGCTACAGCCGCAAGACCCCTATCAAGCAGTCCTCCCATTCTTGAAGGGTCTTCGACCTCCTGAAACTGCTCCTGAAATAGATGTCCAGCAGGTTCTCAAACACTTCCAAGAAGACCAGCGTACTGGCCTGAATGAGCTCTTCAAACCTTTTGTCCTCGGAGAGCGTCTCATCGGTGGCGCAGTCCGAGGTGCTAGTGACCCAGAAGAAGTAGGAGCAAGCAATCCGTACACTGGTGAGTTAAAGGGCGTAGCAGAAGCTTTCCCAAAAACCCTAGACGAAGCTCTGGGATACTTACCTGGCTCACTCAAACAACCCCCTGTGGATAACTATGGCGAGCCCTTTGAAGTGGGCAAGAAGCTCTTCCCGAATTCTAAACTCGGAGCTGCAGCTGTAGGTCTGGGTATTGAGTTTTCGGTTCCAGGGCCGGACTTCTTCAAGTTGGCTAAGGAGGGCAAGGAAGCCAAAGCAGCTTTGAGTGCGGTACGTGAAATTGCACATACAGTTGATGGAGCATTCAAGGTTGTTGCCAAAGCAGAAGATGGAGCAAAAGCCTTTGAAGTTCTTGTCCGTCCGTCCAAGTTACGGAACTTCGGTATTGTAGAGTCCCCAACTACAGGGTTGTATACTTCGGTAAGTAGTGCTCAGATTCGTACTTACGCACCTATTGACAAAAGCTATGCAGAGGCAGCTATTGGTTGGTCGTATAAAAGGTTTAAGGACGGAAGTGATCCAGCGGAGCAACTCTTGCGAGGACTTCCAGTTCCCCTTTCACTCCTACCTCAATCGAAGTGGGGAGAGGCTCTCCACCCTGCTTTGAAGAGTATGGCAGAACATCCACAACACTCCGACAGCCTTATACAAGCGTTTAGGACTTCTGAAGGTGCTGCGTTTAGGATCTATGCTCCAGGCGTGGATCCTAAAGTTCGTGGTGTTGAGGTCGTAGGCTCTCCAGTATTCAAGGTAGATGAGTTCCCGCTAACAAAAGAGTTACAGCCTTCATCCTACTTCACGCGCCTAGACGAACTTGGCATTTTAGACGACGTAGCAAAAGAAGTTGCCCCTGTGGGACTTGTTCAAGGCAACTTAAAAGAACTGTCTAGTTGGACCTTGTTGCGCCAGAGAGCTGTAAAGTCTGCGGAGGAGTACCAGTTCCCAGATGTAGTTGTAACC
>JALVWL010000072.1:0-1536 GCA_027034965.1 Candidatus Omnitrophota bacterium | reverse complement strand
GGACAAAGAGCTGCGGCACTTCTTTTCCAAGAACTCCGTAGGCGTCTAGGCGAGCAAGCTTATGAAGCAAGTCCAAAAGTCTTCGAGGTTCCTGTAAGCGGCTCTCCAATTACTGACACAGTTGTTGCTGTTTTTGACAAGCCCTCTCTTCAGCATGTTGCTAATGGGCAGGGCTATCACACTTCGGAAGAGTTTATTAAAAGTCTCCACGGGTTCCTTACTACTCGTACCGGAACAGATACAATGGTTCCTGGAACCGATATTGTAGCGATGCAGCTACGCAATGACTTGTTGAAAATAATTGCAACGCATCACTTAATGGGAGCTACGTACGATGTCCTAGATCCACTGCAAAAGTGGATTTGGAGTCCTGTAGCCGGAATCAGTCGTGCACTGACTCCAAAGATGACAGAGTTGGATCCTCACCCGGTTTTGGGACTTCCAATGGCCTCTTTCGTTGAAAGTGCTAGTAACCACCCCCTGTGGAAGGAGGTACTTCAGCAACTTAGAATCGATGACAGTCTACTTGCTGACTATATGAATAAAACTGTCATCCCAGAGCTTAAGTTTGTTTCACTCTCAAACGAAGCTACACAAAGAACACTAGATAACGATTTTGGAATTGTTCCTCAGAATATGCTAAACACTCTTACGGGAGTTATTAAGAGTAATGCTTTTACATTGGCTAACCCTACAACACTAGAACCTGTGTCTTTGGTTCCTACGTACACTCGGAGCCTTCCGAATCTAAGACTGGTTTTCAAGTTGCATCCTGGAAAAGTTGAAGTGCCGTCAGCTATTGAGACAAGTTCGATTGGACTAAGTGACTGGGAAATTCAGGATGGGTATACTGCAAAGGTTCTTGCTGAAGTAGGCCCAAACGAAACTTATTTAGATGCTGCAAAACGAGTTTTGCCAGAATCAACAGCAAAGGAATTCAGAGATACGTTACACAAAAAGATTGAAGAGGGAGAGCTAACTCCTGCATATCTTTGGACGCCTAGGGAACTAGCTCCGTATCTAGAAAACAATGGAGAGTTTCACAACTTACTTGATGTACCTAGTATTGCGCAACACTTTTTGTATATGGTTAAAAAACGTTTGCCGGAGTTCACGTTTACGGATCCAAAAAACTTTCTACTTGAGTTTAACTTTCCGCAGTCTCCTAGGGTACTTAAACAGTTGGAGGAGATTCGGAGGCAGTTAGAGTACAAAATTGACAACGACCCGCGTAGCTTTGCTCTTCAGGCAGGAATTACAGCTATTTTGCAACGTGGTGATACGCAATCTTTTATTTCAACGGTTCTTAGGAACCAGGGTTTGTATAAAGCTCTTAAGGAGACGGGAGCAGAGCTAAGAATTGCAACGTCTACTGCAACGGTAACTCTTCCTGGGGGAGAGAAGGTTCTAGAGGTTCCGTTAGTGTGGACTCCAAGACTTGAAGAAGTTGGTCCCTCAATGATGCAGTGGACTCCAGACTTATTAGCTGAGTTGCCTATAGACTTAAACCTTCTCGGTAAAATGTTTGACCAACAT
>JALVWL010000071.1 GCA_027034965.1 Candidatus Omnitrophota bacterium | reverse complement strand
GGATATACCTAGAGATGTTGAGATAGCAGTTGGAGATAGGGTTCAAATCGTAGTGTTGAATTGATGCAATCCTGTATAGTTGTCCCATCCGATAAGTCCATTTCACATAGGGCATTGATATTTTCGGCCATCTCTGATGGCAAGGTAGAGATAGAGAACCTTCTCTTTGCGGGCGATTGTTTATCGACTGCTGGGGTATTATCTGACCTAGGGATTCCTATTTCGCTTTCCAGAAAATCACGCAGCGCAGTTGTTGTCGGTAAGGGAAAGTTTGGTCTTTCAAGACCCAAAAAAATGCTCTTTGCCGGCAATTCCGGTACAACTATGCGTATTATGACAGGTCTTTTGTCCGGCCAGTCCTTTGATTCTGTTATAGATGGAGATGCCTCCCTTAGGAGACGGCCTATGCTCAGGGTGATAAGACCCTTGCTTGAGATGGGTGCAAGGATTCGAGGACGCCAGGCCAGGATTAAAGGTAGACAAGATGTCTTTGCTCCCCTTGAGATACAAGGGAGTCGACTGGCTGGCAGACGTATTGTCTCTGATGTTGCCAGTGCCCAGGTAAAGACCGCGATCGTCCTGGCAGGCTTATGCGCGGAAGGTCGAACCTATTATAGAGAGCCAATCCTTTCACGGGACCATACCGAACGCCTGCTCAAAGATTTCGGCATACAACTGTGCCGGCATAATGGCTGGCTTGTTATAGACGGTAGCAAGCATCTCGTCTCTCCAGGGATGGTATTTGTCCCTGGCGATATTTCTTCTGCGGCCTTTTTTATGGGCTATGCGGCTATCAGTCCCTCTACAGAGCTGATGATAAGGAGGGTGGGGATAAATCCGTCGCGTCTGGGGGTTGTTCGCGTACTTAAGAGGATGGGTGTTAAAATAACATTTTTAAATAAAATAAATTCTCCTGAACCTTATGCAGATATTGTGGTAAAATCATCTAATTTGAGGGCCGTACGGGTCAAGGCCGAAGAGATACCATCTTTGATAGATGAGGTCCCTATTATAGCGGTTGTTGCCGCCTTTGCCAGGGGCAGGACGCAGATAGAGGGCGTAGATGAATTAAGGGTAAAGGAGAGCGACAGGCTGTATGCGCTGGCCTATAACCTTGGCAAGTTTGGCGTTCGGGTTGATATAAAAGAGAAGAAGACTCGTACGGATCTGGTCATCTATGGAGGAGGAAGGTTTTCCAGGCCTAGGGGAAGACTGCGGTCTTTCTCTGACCACAGGATTGCAATGAGTATGGCGGTATTGCTTGCTAGGCTAGGATTGCCCATTGAAAAGTTAGACGATAGAGAATGCGCGGCAATCTCGTATCCTGAATTTTGGGACACGCTGGAAGCAGTAACTAAAGGAGTGGATTATGAATTTTAGGCACCTCCTGCACAGAATAATGGGCAAGTTGGGGGGGATCTTTGCAACGGATATTGGGATAGATCTTGGTACCGCAAATACTCTAGTCTACGTAAGAGGTGATGGGATAGTCCTCTGTGAGCCCTCGGTAGTTGCTGTTTCCAAGGATACCCACGAGGTGCTCAAGGTTGGTGCAGAGGCGAAGGATATGCTTGGCCGCACGCCTGGCAATATTATGGCGATAAGGCCGTTAAAGGAGGGGGTTATTGCAGACTTTGATGCCACAGAGGCTATGCTCAGGAGATTCATTGAAAAGGCCAATCCGAGAAAATACCTAGCCAGTCCGAGGGTAGTGGTAGCGATTCCCTCTGGCATTACAGAGGTTGAGAAGCGTGCTGTGAAGGAATCTGCCCAGCGGGCCGGGGCAAGGGAGGTCTTTTTGATAGAGGAACCAATGGCCGCTGCTATTGGTGTTGGTCTGCCTATTGCGGATCCATCTGGAAATATGATTATAGACATAGGCGGTGGGACAACAGAGATAGCCGTTATTTCTCTTTCTGGAATAGTCTACTCTAGTTCGATAAAGATGGGCGGGGATAAATGGGATATAGCGATACTGGAACATGTGAAAAAGACCTATAACCTGCTTATTGGTGAGCGCACGGCTGAGATGATAAAGATAAAGATAGGTTCTGCCTATCCGGTGGATAAAGAGGCTACCCTGGATATAAGGGGAAGGGATATGGTAACCGGCCTGCCAAAGACAGTAACCATATCTTCAGAGGAGATAAGGGAGGCGCTAAAGGACCATGTGCATAAGATTATAGATGCCGTGCGCCTGGCCCTCGAAAAGACCCCGCCTGAATTGTCCGCTGACCTTATTGATAAGGGTATTGTACTTGCAGGAGGAGGGGCCTTGCTTAAGGGCATAGACAGATTAATTGCCGAAGAGACAGGATTGCCTGTCATCATTGCCGATGATCCCATTACCGCTGTTGCAGTCGGTACGGGTAAGGTCTTGGAGGAAGAGGAGTTCCTGTGGAGGGTTACTGTACCCGTGCGCTATGAATAGTATTTATCCGGAGCCAATGCAATTGGTCGGCAATACCCCTGTTGTGCGTCTTAAAAAAGATGTACTTATCCATTTATTCCCGGAATTGGATTTTATAAAAAGGGCTTCCATTGAGGTATATGCCAAACTCGAGAAGTACAATCCCCTGGGCAGTGTAAAAGACAGGCCTGTCCTATATATGATAAGGGATTTGATTGATAAGGGTAGATTGCGTCCTGGTATGTCTGTGATCGAACCTACTTCTGGCAATACAGGCATAGCCATTGCCTGGATGTCTTCTCTCTTTGGCTTTAAGGCAGTAATCGTAATGCCTGAGTCTATGTCTGAACAGCGCAAAAGAATTCTGCGTCTCCTGGGTGCAGAGCTTATCTTGACAAAGGCCGAACTCGGGATGCAGGGGGCCATAGATGAGGCAAATCGTCTCCTTAAAGGGAATGATAATGCTGTAATGCTTGGTCAGTTTACCAATCCCCTTAATCCTATTGCCCATTACAAGACCACCGGACCCGAGATATGGACCCAATTTAATGGTGAGGTTGGGGCAGTAGTGGCGGGGATTGGTACTGGTGGTACAATTTCAGGGGTAGGCAGGTTCCTCAAGGAGAGGGATAAAAAGGTGAAAATTATAGGAGTCGAACCCAGAAGTTTTCCCCATCGCATACAGGGTATAGGTGCGGGATTTGTTCCTGAGATACTCGATAGTTCTGTTATAGATGGTGTTGTTAAGGTAGATGATTCCTGTGTCCTGGAGACCTTTGAGACCTTCCCCAAGGCCTCTGGGCTGTTGGTGGGCCTTTCTTCTTGTGCGGTATTGATTGGACTGCGCGATTTTCTGTTGGATAATAGGGATGTTTCAGGGAATATCGTGCTTATCTTTGCTGATACAGGCGAGCGCTATTTATGATTTATAAACTAAAAACTAAAAACGCAAAACTAAAAACCACAACTCAAATTTTGAGGATGGAGGAGGGAGAAGGAAGCATGAAGGATTTTTATTTACTAGGCTATTTTCCCTTCTTAATAGAAAATTTCCTTCATTCTCCATGCTCCATTCTTCATGCT
>JALVWL010000070.1 GCA_027034965.1 Candidatus Omnitrophota bacterium | reverse complement strand
CGTTGAGAAGCTCCATAATTTTAGCTTGTCGCTGGTTTCGTATTCGTTAAGTTTATCGCCTGCATATTCGTATAGGTCCTTTAATTGGGGATATTCATATTTAAGATTATCAAATTTGAAGCCCAGGACAGAACCAGCCAAAGGGTTTTCTTTTAATTTCTCTACATCCACCCCTTCCAGATCACCAATATTTGCGCCTCTGCCTTCCAATTCAGACAGAAGCTCATCTGCCCATCTGTTGTGCATCTCTTCGTCTGTGGGGATGTTTACATTATCGCTTAGCCAAAGGTTAAGTAAGTTGTAAAAAAATATTCCCTCTATATTCTTCTGCGATGCGCTCAAAACTCTTCGTGCTATGCCGGCCAAAGCATTTGAAATCCTAAAAGAAATAGCTTCATTCCTATTTACATTATGTTGGGCAATATTTAGAAGTTTCATCAGTGTATAGTTCAGATCGGCTTTATCTTCGTCTTCTATGAAATAATTGGTTCTTTCCATCAGTACCTTTGTGACAGCAAGCACTTCATCATCAGAGATAGCTTTATAAGCATTTAGAAGTGCCGTAAACAAAAAACCTATATCAGAACCTGCATACCTTCCACTACGAGCCGTGCTCTGCAAAACCTTCTTGGATAGTGTATCAACATGCCGTTTCTCCATCGGAACATAAAAACTCAGCTCATAAAGCGCAGCATAAATCTCATCTTTTTCTTTGCCCAAAACCCATGGGAAAGACAACAATTTATAAAATGGATAAAAATTAACCCTTCTTTTGACCAAATATGTAGTTATAGACATTTCCGTAAACAGGAATGAAAGCATTAACATGTGCAATCTCATATCTAGATCCCATCTCACCAAGTTGCCTAAAAATGAACATATCAAGAAAAAAACGAATATTCCCTTAGCTCCTTTACTCGTCTCAACTATTGATGAATTATCCAAGACAAAATAATTCATCATACCATTAACCAAAGACGAAAAATTCTCCGCAAGTGTCCTTATCATATCGTCATCCCATATCCCTGGCTTATATTTCTCTATTGCATTCAAATAAAGCTGTCTCCTCACAAGCTCATCCGGCGAATTCAATGCTTTATCAAGTAAAAGATTTTCTATATATTCCTTTATATCCTTAAAAGAACTAGAATCTATGCGCATAGAAAGGTCTTTCTCACTTCTATCATGCATCATCTTCCACACCCTACCCAAAAATCCCATCACATATTCCGGCGCATATCTGACACCATCGTCAAGCAAATGTTTATTCTTTGACAATATCAATAATGCACGATTTATCATTCCAGCCTCTTCCCTATGAGCAACCCTATATAAATATTCCCAATAAGCCTGTATCTGGAGTTTGTAGGGAATTTTGCCCTCCTTTACTGGAACAGTCTCTGCGACCAGCTGAGACATCAGAGCATCCCATTTTTCTTTTCTATCTTCCTCTGGAATAACAGACAACACAGCGAGTAGTTCTCCTCGTCCCTCTACATCAACAGTTTCCATAAGCTTGGATACTCTTCTGATAATATCCTGACCATCTATCGGTGAGCTGCTTCTTTGAAGGGCATTATCCTTGCTTTCAGGAGACATTCTCCCTTCCTTTAAAGAATCCACATAGGAACTCCATGGGTCCTTATTATTCTCTTCTACAGAGACATTTTTTTCATCTGTTTCTCTATTATTTTTTGATTTTTCCTCCTTTAAAATCCTTTCCACATCAAACTCAAGCACAAGATTTCCCTCCTCATCTACTCCCCAATCAAAATCATTTAAAAGGGCATATGTTCTAAACACCTCTATGGCTGTACCGATACTGGTTGAGAGATTGCCATCGTATATATCTATGGGCTTCTTATTTTTTATCCTGTTCAACAATACAATCCACTCACCAGGGATAAATGTCTCTGTCTTTATATAAAGTCTTCCTTTGGATAGGACAGAATTTATAGGCCTGCTGGCCTCATCTATATCCCTGCTCAATGTCTTTATGCTCTCTGCCCCATCTTTCTGCTTCAATAGGTTTAATGATAGTGGCATGCGGTTTAATGCGCTTTCGCTATCATAGGTTATACCTGACAAGACAGTCTTAATATAGGCCAGTAAGTCCCTAAACCTGCCATAGGAATCCTCTATAAGTTTATCTATCGCTACTTCATCTCCATCTGGCATCTGCTTCTGTGGCAGTTTCAATGATTGAAGCAGCACTGCAAACTCTTCCTTACTTATATCAACACCTTCATCCAATATTGCCCTTACTATTGCCCCAATCTCTCCTTCTAATTCTGGTTCCTCTCTCTCATCTATTGGACTTTCTCCTACAAGAGAGACATCCCAGCCACTGCTGGTGCGATTAAGAAATACTGTTACTCGCCTATATCCATCTTCCTTATCTATCGCCTGCACCAATGCCGCCCTTATCTCTTCTACTGCCTCCAATACCCCACGGAATCCCCTCTGGGGAGCCTTTTTATAGATTTCTTCTAATCTCTGGGCTATCTCATTTTTATTTTTAATGTCAACAATGATATTATTCTCCTTAAACATCTCACTAATACGCGGCAGATATTTCTCAAGTATTACCCGCCTTACCTCTTCTGGAGTAAGTGGCGGCATTACTTCTACTGCAGTAAATCTGGCAAGCTCAGGAGACTTGGTTACGCCTCTATGCTCTACAAAGTCATCGCCTGATATCTGTCTGAACATATCAGTAATGGCCTGTTCATACACAGCTCGCACCTCTTCCTTTGACTTGTCATACGGCCAGTAACCTTCAGGTGCTTCGTTGGTCGTATAAATCAATATCACATTCCTGTTGTTTAGAACTCTCCTTTTACCATCTGTGATGGCCCCTGGCTTCTCCATCTGCATCACAAACCCCTGTATTAACTCCTTTGCTACTGGTGATTTCTCAACCTCATCAATCAACATTACCACCATAGGGTTTTTCTGCATCTCATCATTTGCCCTGCTTATAAATGTCTCATCCCCATAACCTACATATGAGGCCTCTGCACCAAACAATTTTTTGATATTCTTTATCTGCTCCCCTGATTCCTTTACTATGGCGGGAATGTTTTTATCTGCGCTGATATAGCGGGCTATGGCCTCTGCCAGCTCTGTCTTTCCTGTACCTGTCGGGCCGCCTAACATAAACACCCCTACAGCGCCTTTTCTATCCGGGTTTAATAGAGAAATCCTTATCTTTTCGGTTATCTCATCTATTACTTCATCCTGGCCGATTATCTCTTGCTTAAGATAGGTGTTCAGGCCATCCACCCACTGGTTTATCTCTCCCTTATCCTCAATAAATGCAATCCTCGGGATCCCCCGCCTCTCAAATGTCCTATCAATATCATCTCTGGTAATACGAGGGATGGTCTTGTCTAACATTGCATTATAGAGGCGTGAGACCTGTTTTGTCGCAGTCTCTATTTCTGACTTTGCCATAGCCTTTTCCTGAATAGTATTCGCTGATTTGTAAGAGCCTATTGC
>JALVWL010000069.1 GCA_027034965.1 Candidatus Omnitrophota bacterium | reverse complement strand
TGGTGGTATAGGCATTGCTAACAGTGTGCAAAATGTCTCAGGCGCAGCTAATGCCGCAATGATTGGCAGGCTTGAGAATGCGTTTAATGAGGGTAAATCCTATACTGAGTTTGCAAGAGAGGTGAAACAGCGCGCAAAACAGGCAGGTGCCAGAATTGAGTCTGGCACAGGTTCAACAACAGATACGGTATACAATGAGCTCAACAGCAGGATAAGCATAGCTGAGAGAAAGGCCAATCTTTTAGGGGCGCTTGAGAGAGGCGGAACGTTTATCGCGGGCAATAAAAAGATAGACGTAAAGATTGATAGCAACAATAACAGGACTGTGAAAATAGAAGAAATAGGCGAAGAGAAAGAGATAAAGAGGCTCAAGGAAAAGGAGGGGATAGAAGAATACGGTGTGGGCGAGGTCTTGGGTGCTCTGAAACAAGTTGAATTTAAGAATGGTAGTTTTGCAAAAGAGAGTAGAGATGCATTGACAGGGATGTTTAAGGATATGGCAAAGAGCAGGCTTAATGATGCAGGCGTAAAGATAGAGGGGATAGAAAACGCAAAGACAGAGGATTTGATAAATAATCATCTTGGTTCGGATAAGATAACTACAAAAGAGCAGGCAAGCGCAATGGGACAGTTGATAGAGGTAAAGGCATGGGAGGAGGGTATAGAGGATAGTAGTTTGAATTCTATGCTTAGTCAGAGGCGTCTTGATATATGGAAGGAAAATGAGGATGCTGTAAGGGGATGGATGCGAGAGAACCAATTGATGCCTAAGGGAGACGATCGGGCTTCTATGCTAAAGAGAAAGGCATTGATGCAATCTATGAAAGACGCAGCAAGGTCCTCTTCGCGGAATTTCATACGCATTGAAAAGGGCGCAATGGAAGGTGCAAATGATTTTAAAACTGCGTTAGAGGCTCTTGCCAAGCACTCTGATATTGCCCAGCGTTATTTTGACTTTGAGGAGACAGCGCATAATTTGACAGAAAAGAGTTTCTTTGAGCTTAGCTCTAAAGAGGACATAGTCAGGGTTACTGCAGAGGTAGGTAACTTAGACGCAGAAAGGACTATTGCGGCAAGATATGGCAAGGATGTTGCGGATATAGGCAGGATTATAGCTGAGAAGATTGGTAATAGGAGATTTGGAGATATTGAAGAAGAGAAGGAGATGATTCAGGGTGCGGCAAAGTCTTGGGTGAGAAATGTTAGACGAAAGGCAAGGAAAAAAGGAATAAAATTAGACATTGACACTAACAAAGTAAAACAAGCCGCTCTTGATTACTGGGGATTAAAGAAAGCGCATGAGGTATTAAATGAGGCATTTGAGGGTGGGTTTACGCCTAAAGATATACAAGAAATAGGCAACTTATTCGATACATTTGGCTCCCACCTTGAGGCGGCTATGGGTGGTGGAAAGACCTATGCAACGCTTTTGCTTGGTCTTCAGCAGAGGTTCGCAAGAGATGCGGCATCTGAGTTGTGGCTTGCAAATGATAGTCTGGTGGATAACTTTCTTAATGATGGTGCTGTGCAGAAATCTCTAAAACGGGCTGGCATGAAGGTATTATTCATCACCTCTGATTCAGCATTTGCAAACAAGTATAAAAGCAGGGAAGGTGTAAAGGTAATTGATACCACGAATGCAGGAAAAGGAGAGATAGAAGACTACATAAATGCTATGCAGGACAGCAGCACAATTGTGGTTGGTTCTTATACTGCCCGCGCCCATCTTATGAATAAGATTAAAATGAATGATATGCTAAGCAGATATAAGGTTTCGCTTATAGATGCGGCTAAAAACGGAAGAAGGATATTCATTGACGAGGAGGCAATGTTCAGGGATTCAACAGCAGCTATCATTGGCGATGGCGGCGAGTCAGTTGCCGGATATGCAGGCGAAGCAGATAGGCTCTGGGATGCGATAGAGCAGATGGCAGTTAATAGCGAAGGCGGGGTAGAGCAGTTCTTGAGGGATAATTTTGATATTACTGATTCAGGTGTTACTGTTAAGAGCAACAGTGAATTGGCCAGGAACTTAGAGAAAGAGATAGGTGAGGGCAAGGTAAATTGGGACATAGTCAGGGGCATTGGCAAGGTTATGGCAGAGGTGATGGAGATAAGGACAAATGAACGGGAGATGAGTTTTTCTGACCACCTTATCTGGAACCCTGAAAACGGTAGAAATGCCTTTGATGTAAAATCAGATGGAAGGCCTGATCCCTCAAGGGTAACGAAGGACAAAGGCTATGCCGCGGCAAAGGTGGTGTTTGCGAGGAGATTGGTGGATAAGTTTGGTGGCTCTAAGCAAGAGGGCGCAAAAGCCAGAGCTCAGAGTGAGGCAGGCAAGGGAAGTGAATGGATAAAGAAGCAAAGAGAGCTTCACAGCGTCCTTGAGAGAAATGGCCTTAATAAAGAAACAGCAGAAGAGGCTATCAAAAACACGCGCGCTGGCGGCAAGACGATAGTCAGCACCTCTCCTATAGAGATGATAGCTGGAGAATACGGTGCTAATACAGATATAACTGTACTTTCCGGTACACTTTCAGACCTCGGTCCATTGCTAAAGGTTATTACAGGCAAGTCAGTGCGTCCTGTTGGCAGGCCGTTTGAGTGGGTCCAGGAAAAGGATGGTTCTATAAAGATATTGACGGACACAGGTAGCGTTACAGACTTAAGCGCAGAGGTTGGTACTAATGGCGAAAATGTAGAGAAAATAGTTAGAGACATTATTGACAATCTAAAAAATGGCAGGGGTGTCTATCTCTCAACAACCGATGCGCGAGCAAGGGAGGAGATAAAAGAGAGGTTAACTAAGGCCTTGAAGGATGAATTGGAGAAGTCTGACTTAAAAGATGAAGAGAGGCAGAACTTACACAAGGCGATAGGAATTGAAGAAGGCGCAAGTAAAGTGGAAATAGTGCGCTCGGTGAAGGAATTTGTTGAAAATGCGGATTATGTCTCTAAAGACTCAGCAGAATTAGAATCAGTAGTGAGAAGCATGGGAACGGATAAGGCCAAAACGAGATTAGTTATTGTCAATGAGATCGGCCATCGCGGCCTTACTGTTGGAAAGGATGCAAAGGAAGGCGAAGCCACTATTGATCATGAGGTAGATGTATTGGCGTATATAAATAAATATGGCGAGCAGGCAGATATGTATCAGTTGAGCGCAAGGATTAATCGTTTGGAAGAGATGGCTGGCAAGCTCGGCAAGGCAAAGATCTATCTTAGCCAAGAGCTGTTTGATACTGCAGTAAAAGGAGATTTTGTCAAGAATAATGAAGATATGCTTATGAGCCGTTTTGAGGAGATGCGCGATTTTCAGCAAAAAACTATAGATAAATTTGAGAAAGATTATGAAAAGGCCAAGATTAATAATCCTTCGGCTATTGATTATGTAGAGCTCTTCAGGCGGGCAAGGGATGGGGAGAAGTTGAGTCATAACGAGAAGTTGAGTTTGTATCTTGCAATCTCGCATATAAAGCAGTCAACAGAGATGGCCTATTC
>JALVWL010000068.1 GCA_027034965.1 Candidatus Omnitrophota bacterium | reverse complement strand
GAGGAGTTGGATATCAAGGGGGATAACTGGCAACTGGCCCTTCTCTATGCCAGGGTTTGCGAGGCCCTTAATCTATATCCTGAAGCCGTAAAAGTCCTTAAAGAAGTACCGGAAGATGCGCCTGTGTACGAAGATGCAAGAAAAGAGTTGGAGGCCATACAACAAGCCAGGGCAGTTGTGTCGCTGGAGGAGATATGCCCTGAGGAAGTCTTAAAAGATATATCTTCGGCAACTTCGTCCAGGTTCCCTCAGGCCGGAAGCGTATTAATACGGGAGAAGATAAGAACCCAGGTTACCAGGGATAATAAGATGCACCAGCGCGTCTATATCCTGAGGAAGATATTAAACGATCGAGGTAAGCAAGAACATGGAGAAATCATTATCAGGTACGATTCCACTTATGAGACGGTAAAGCTGATAAAAGCGCGTACAATTACCCCTCAGGGAAAGCTGGTCTCAGTAGGGAAGAAGGACATAAGGACTGTATCCGTATATAGGAATTTCCCTCTCTACAGCAACGTAAAGGCCCTTATCGTTTCGATGCCTGAGCTGGCTCCGGGGGCATTGGTGGAATATGAATTTGAGATAACAGACAACAAACTGATAGATGATAGACATTTTACATATTATATATCTCCCCAGTGGGATGAGCCGGTTATCTATTATGAAGATGTACTTATCCTGCCTAAGGGCAGGAACTTTGCCTACCAGGACTGGAATATGTCTTATAAGGACTTTGAGGGGGATTTTTCTCCTGACAAGACCATACTGCAGGGCGGTGATGTCCAGTACACCTGGAGGTTCAGAGATATCCCTCAGGTGATTACTGAGCCCTATATGCCGTCGATGATAAATGTGGTTCCTGTTAGGGTCATTTCTACCTTTGATTCGTGGGATGAGATATATAGGTGGTGGTGGAAACTTGCGAGGGATAAGATACGCACGAGCGGGGAGATAGATGAGAAGTTGGAAGAGTTATTAAAAGGGAAGAGCAGCCCTTCTGAGAGGGCCCGTGCTATCTACAATTATTGTGCCAGCCAGATCCGCTATGTTGCAGTTGAATATGGTAAGGCCGGTTATGAACCCCATTATGCAGACGAGATATTCGAAAACAAGTACGGGGACTGCAAGGACCAGTCGATACTTTTGGTCTCTATGCTCAGGAAGGCAGGACTGGAGGCATATCCTGTGATTATCCCTACAAGGGATATACTCAATATGAGGCCTGATTTTCCTGCGGTTATGTTCAACCACGCAATTGCAGTAGTCAGATTGAAAGACCAATGGGTCTTTATGGACCCCACGGCCGAGACCTGCGCCTTTGGAGACCTGCCTGTATCTGACCAGGGTAGGAATGTCCTTCTCTATACAGATAAAGGTCTTGTAATAGAGAAGACACCTGTCTTCCCTGTGGATAAGAATCTGGTTAGTGTTTCAACCGATCTAAGTTGCAAGCCAGGTCAGATCTTGGGCAACAGAGAGGTGGTTGCCTACGGATTCTTTGCCCAGGGCCAGAGATACTGGTTGAGGTATACTATGCCCGAGCATATCAAAAATGTCCTTCAAGACAAGGCAAGGCGTATAGTCTCAGATGCAGTGGTAAGGCAAATAGAGATGGAGGATGTGGATACCAATGCCCCATCTGTTAGGCTCAGGTATTCCTTTCAGGGTAGTGCCGATATCTTTGTCAAGGCTGGGGATTATAGGATATTTCCGCTTTTTGAGGCTATATCTGTCTCGGATGTTGCGAAGCAAGAGAGGCGATATCCACTTCTAAAGGACGGCCCCTTTGAGAGGCGCTATCGCTATGTAGTAAAGCTTGGGGAGATAAGGCCTGTCTTTATTCCTGATGATATAAGTGTTACCAATAAGTGGTTCGATTTTTCCCTAAAATATAGGCTAGACGAAAAACAGGGGGAGATAGTAGAAGATGTATCTCTCAAGAACAAGGTAACAGTTGTTTCCCCCAAAGAATATCCGGAGTATCGAAAGGCAAAGGAAAGATTGTCCGATCTCCTGAAACAACGCCTTTTGTTCAAGGTAGTGAAATGAGATAAGCAATCCTCTGCTGACAATGCCCATATGGCTTATCACGGATTATCTTATGTATTAGGAATTTGTGATATAATGGAACTTGTTGTGGGATAATAGTAAAAAACTGAAAATAAGAATTCACCATGTGGTTAAACTCAAAAGTCAAAACTCAAAACTAAAAACCGCAACTCAAGTTTTAAGGCAGGAGAAGGGAAAATGAAGCATGAAGGATTCTTATTTGCCGAGATATTTTTCTTTCTTAATAAAAAAATTTCCTCCATTCTCCATGCTCCCTCCTTCATGCTTGATTATTAATAAGAAAAGAGATGTTTGATTAACCGGGTGATGGAAGATAAAGAATTCTAATGCATAATTCGAGATAATATATGAGGAGGGATAGATTAAAATGGCCTTTCGCATTGAAGATGAAGATGAACTAAAGAGACTGCATTACAAACCTGAACGTCGCTCGGCAATACGGGTCAAGGGTTCGCTCTACCGAAAGATGAATATGAATGTAGACGTAAAGCTCGCCGAGACCAAAGATGAGTTCGAGGCCGCTTTTCGAATAATTCATGATTCCTATGTTGAACAAGGATATATGAAGCCTGATCCAAGTGGACTAAAGGTTACAAAGTATAACGCCCTGCCAGGGACATTGGTGATTATTGCACGAGAAGATAGACAGATAGTTGCCACTATAAGTCTGGTTATGGATTCTTTATTAGGTCTGCCCAGTGAGAATATTTTCCCTGATGAGATAAAGGCTATTCGCCAAGGTTCATTGAAGATGGCAGAGGTTGCTGGTCTGGCGATATCCAGTATGTGCCGCAATAAGAATGTTACCATGAACCTTTATCATATAATGATAGCATTTGCAGAATTTTGTGGTGTGACGGAATTGATTATCTCAGTCAATCCCCATCACGTGAAATTCTATCGGGATGTCTGTATGTTTGAAGTAGCCAGTGATGTAAGGATGTATAAAAACTTGGATGGAGATGCACCAGCTGTATTGCTGCGGAATAGGTTCCCTGAAAATAAAAAAGAACTGCTTGTCACTAGAAACGCATTCTGGAATGATTACGATGCAGACTTGTTTTGTTATTTCTTTTCTAGGAACACCATTGCTGATAATAGGGCGCTCTGGAATCGGGCCCCGATGACACCTGAGATGTTGAAATACTTTTTTGTCGATAAGACAGGGCTATTTAATAACCTCCCAGAGGAAGAACTCCAGATCATAGCCTCTTATTATCCATATTTTGATTTGAATTGGATGTTTTCAGCAAAAAACACTTAACGGCAGTAGGCTGCGCAATCCCACCAAAGATCCTGCATACAAGTCAAGAAAACCTAGTGCCTACGTCTGTCTAATCTTCCCTTATTCTTTTCTTATCAAGGAGTTATAATTTTAGGGTGTCAAAGTTGAGTTAGAGAGCAAACTTGGGGGGATCATTGATAGATACGATCCCCAG
>JALVWL010000067.1 GCA_027034965.1 Candidatus Omnitrophota bacterium | reverse complement strand
CATATTCCTTTGGTCAATTTCTTTGCGTTTATGGATCTATTATATCAAGCTGTTTCTATGGATAAGAGAGAGCTTCACATTCCCCACTCTCAGATTATAACACTTGCCCAGAGGACCTCAAATCCGCAGTTTTCCTTGCGCGCCCTTAACTTTTATATAAGAAAGATCGGTGGCTTTATGCCTGAATATAGACCATACCGAGACGAAGAAAAAGAACAGCAGGAGGAGCTGATAAGGCGTCTGCTTTCAGAAGAAAAATTAGGCCCTGAGAGTGTACATCTTATTATTGGAAGCAAGGGATTGGTTAGATATCTGGATAAAGAAAAACAGAGCGCATCATCTCCAATAGGTTCTTTTCTCATCCTTGCTGGTATGTTCAACCAGCTTACCAGTGCAATGGATTGGATGGTGAAGGAGGAAGGAAGGAGGCATGAATTAGGATTAAATTATGTATTAAAGAAGTTCAATGAATTCGTCAATAGTGAGTTTGGCACCTTTAAGAATAGAGGACAGGGTTCCTATCTTGATCTCCTTGTTTCCATGCAATGGAACAGTGCAACGCCTGCTAACATCAGTAGTATGCCTCATAATTACGTGAGAGCCTCTTTGCCTCTTTATAAAAAATCCATCCTTTTTGAGGGCGCGAATAACGTCTTTGCCGGAGACCCGTGGGAGTTTGCTCATATGGATACTGCTATTTCCCTTAGCTCTATATCTGCGTTTGACTCTGGAATGGGAAGGCCGTCATCTTTAAGCGACCATATGTATAACTCTATGGCCTCTTTGATGTTGGATAATGTCTCGTCTATTGTTTCACCCTGTGATGCGCATCCGGGAAGGGCCGGCACAAATGCAGAATATCCTCCATCTGATTCCTTTTCTATGATTACCTTAAAATTCCTTACCATAACAATTGCTCCTTCTTCTAAAGGTAAATATACTCCGGACATGGCTTTATGTCAACATTACAAATCAGGGTTAAACAATAATACCCCATCCTTTGCAATGGGATGCAATAGATTATTTCTTAACGGACTGGAAGGTTATTGTCTTAGTGGAATCGGAAAAGGTGATATCGAGATTTTTGTATGGAAAGACGATGGGACTTTTTATAGTATAGAAACGGAATCCTCAGGTCGTGGTATTGGCATACAAGTTGGCGTAAGTCCAGGATGCTTGCGCCGCGCTTCAGCGAATAGTTTTGCAACATCATACCCAATAAACGGCTCGCCTTCAGCCACTACTAAATATTGGCCGCCGTATTTGTCTACTAGTTCTTGGAGATGGGTAGCTATCCATTCATCATCGGTTTGTGGTTTAAATGATTTTGGATTTTTCTTCCTTTTGGGCATTTTTAACCTCCTGCGATCAAAATATACTACGCCGGCAAGGGTAAGTCAATATAGCAAAAACACCAGCGCGGTAAGGTCATACTCTAACATGCTATTTCATAACCTTAGAAAAGAGGATAAAAATAATTCCAGCATCAACCCTTCGGTGTGTAATAGCACTCTTCCGCAAAAAATAATGTCAAAAAGAAGAGCTGAGTTATTTGATGCCAGAAGAAAAGAAATTGGTCTGAAGATGTCAAAAGAGAGTTATGCAGCAATTTATACAAGAATATGCAGGATTGCCCATAAAGCTGCTTCAGATGTTGGCTTAAGAATAAAAGAGTTTGATATTGGAAACTATCAGGAAAATAGCATTATGAAAATAACTGTTTCGAATGATGGTTATGTAATATTAAGCGACTTTGCTAAATTTCTGGATGAGTTGTCTTTGCTTTATGAACAGGTAAACAAGCTAAAAATTCGGTCACTAAAGACTCGTTGTCTTGAAATTATAGACCGCGTTATCAAATCAGTTGTATGGCATGAAATTTATGGACATATGCATCCTGGAGCCAGTATCACAGAAATTGAAGCAGATGAGAAATTAATGTATAGGATGGGAGAGATTGTTGGTTATGATATGAGGCAGAAAAACCATAAAATGAAGGTTTTGCTTGAAAGGGTTGCCAATCTTTATGCTGGAGGGCTTGATGCAAGCCAGTATATCCCTCATACAGCAGCATTTTTGTGGTATTCTCTTATTTTTGCAATGCATTATCCGCTTATAATAGAGGATGAAGATGTAGTAACTAAAATTGTTGAATCCTATCTGAGAGAGTCTTTGCTTTATCCTTATATGGAAAGAAAAGAAATAAGAAATAGAGTTATTAAAGAAGTCATTTCCTTAAATAGAATCTTCAATACAGCATTTAAACAGGTATTGGAAAATGAAAAGAATATATCAAGCAGCAATATAGCTGACAATTCTCTTGCAAAGAATGGTTCTTCAGGTTGTGTTGTGAATGAGCTGTATGAGAAGATAAAAGAAGTTGGAGATGATATTCAAGCGGAAAGTTCATCAATTCCTAATAATATCCTCGCGAAATCTTTCAACCAAAAATTGCAGGCAAAATACGACTCTCTACAGAAGTTTCTTGATGATGGAATAACGTTTGAAAGTATAACCGAGAGTGAAGCTCATTTTATGGAAGACCCTAATAATAGAGGTTCGAGAATATTAAAAGATGGACAGAGAGATTGGGGCCTTGTATCAGAGATTATGGATTCAGGACTTCCGGAAAATCTTAAATCTATACATCGAGACGTTGAAGATATATTAGAGGCCGAAAACAATTCTTATCCGGTAATAGAGTGGACGCCTGATTGGAGGCTACATTCTACAATCCTATCCTCAAATGGATTCGGCAAAGATTATCCGCGTTGGATATGTAATCCAAATACAATGGATATAACCGGCAGGATAATAAGGAAGGTATTTAAGGAATATACAATATATTGGAAAGGGATTCTTATCTTCCCCGGTGGCAGTATTATTATTGTTGGGTTCGTTGATAATGATACTATCTTTCGTTTAAGAGAAGAGCTGGGAAGAGCCTTTGGTTATCATGATGAAGTCTTTGTTTCTGATATTGTCCATTCACAGATCGGCAGAATTACAGGCCCATATAATGATTCTGAACACAAGCCTATATCTGAAGAAAAAATAGCCCAACTTAAAGATTTAATGAATAAATATAGAGATATATACATAGGCAAAACAAAGGTCTCCCTTAACAAAATCGCTTATTGGTATCTTAGCGGCAATATTGTCAATTTTGAAGTTCCTAGAAGAATTGTCTTTGGTGAAAACGGAAAATGGTATTTGGGAGGCGGGTATTATGTCGGTTCTTCTGCAATGACAACCCATTCTAATTCTCCATCCCTCATTTCCAAAGGCATATTTGACTCTTTATCGATTTTTGAATATAGCTCGTTTGTTAGAGAACTGTTTCTTTCTCCTGATTCTTTTGATTTAGATAATGATGCCCCTGAGTTTTTCTTTAACTTGTCTAATGCCGGTAGAAAACCTGCAAGATTAATAATTATCCACGCTAATGGTTTTTTTGACGAAGAATTTTTTGCTAAATCTACGATTGAAAAGTTAATGGCTCAGACTGCGAAAAAAG
>JALVWL010000066.1 GCA_027034965.1 Candidatus Omnitrophota bacterium | reverse complement strand
TAGTCTTTCAGTGTATCCGGTAAGACCAGACTATTCTTATCCCCCAGGATATTAGCAACGATTTCCTTAGCCTTCTTCACATCAGATCCTCATAGGCGAAACTAGGTATATATACGAAAAGGCCATATCCTCTATATCAATCGTATCCCTTATAACAATCGGTCTGTCTGGCGCTATCAACTCCATCTTTACAGGATCCACTGGAACCGCCTTGAGCATATCTATCAAATACTCTGGATTGACCCCTATGGTTATGTCCTCACCAGGATAATCTATCTTTATCTCCTCCCTAGAAGAACCTATATCCTGGGAATCCTTGGTAAGTATCAATTTGTTTTTATAGAAATCTAGCCTAACAGCATAAGACTCACTGCTTACAAATATACTGGCGCGCTTCAGTGCCGACAGCAAAACCCCTCTCTCAACGATCGCCTTCTCCTCCTTTTCCTGTGGAATAACCTGTTGATACGGTGGATAATCTGCCTCTATAATCCTGGAGACAACCTCTACATTGCCCCAAGAAAAACTCACGACATTATCCCCTATTGTTACCTCTATTGCCACACCCTCTGGCATAAATCTATGCAGCTCAGAGCAGGCCTTCAATGGCAATATAAAGGTTTTAGAAACCCCACTATCCAGTGCCACCTCTGCCAGGGAAAGCCTCTTACCATCGCTAGCAACACATCTAAGAGCACCCTTTTTAAATTCAAAGAGGATGCCATTAAGCTCATAGCGGGTAGTATCCTTTGTCGCTGCAAATATAGAAAGAGAGATAAGACTCAACAAGACCTCAGAGGCTATCTTTATAGAGGTCTTTCCATCCACTGATGGCATAGAGGGAAACTCCTCTTCAGGCAATCCATAAAACCTGGCAGATACACTACCCGCGGATATATGGGCATGGTAGTTTTTCTTTACCACAAACTCAAGTGTTTCGCTATCTATCTCTCGTATGAAGTCGAATAGCTTTCTACTATTGATAGAGATCCCTCCTGGACTCTCTATATTTGCTGGAATAGAGACCTTGACTCCAATATCTAGATCCGTTGCAGTTATATCCAGACCATTATTACCTGATTGGATCAAAACATTGTTCAGGACAGGAAGATTTGTCCTTGGAGAAATAATACTAGAGGCCATTGTAAGGGCATCTATTAGGTCCGACTTTTCCACAGAAAATTTCATATCACTCCTCCTTTACTAATATTTTTCTTTTATTTTCTTATATAGTTTCACCAGTAATAAGGCCCGTGTATACTGTGGAAAACTCTGTAACTATCTTTGTTTCCCTTAAGATACCAAGCGCTTTTGTTTCTGAATAAATTGTGTAAAAAAGGTTTTGTTTTCCACATTAGCCCTCTAATTTTCTGGTTATGGCCTCCACGGCCTTTTTTATATCCCCATCTTCATTTATTAATTTCTTTATTTTATTATAGGAATGAAGGATGGTTGTATGGTCCTTTCCTCCGAAGGCTGTCCCCAGTTCAGGTAGAGACATCTCTGTCAATTCCCTGGCCAGATAGATAGAGACCTGTCTAGGGATTAAGAAGGTCTTGCTTCTCTTCTTTGCCTTTATATCTGATATAGGAACGGAATAATACTCGGCTACACATTCTAGTATGTCGTCTAATGTAATCTTTTTATTGACCGCCTTTACGAGGTCTTTTAATACCTCTTTTGCAAATCCAAGGGTTATGGGTGTCTTTTCTATTATAGAGAACGCAACGACCCTTACGAGGGCCCCTTCCAGTTCCCTTATATTGCTTTTTATATTCTCAGCAATAAAGTGGATAACCTCTTCGTCTATGTTTACCTGCTCGTGTTCTAGTTTCTTTTTCAGTATTGCTATCCTCGTCTCAATGTCAGGTGGTTGTATATCGGTTATAAGTCCCCAGCCGAATCTGGATACAAGCCTCTCCTCAAGGGTGGATATCTCTTTAGGATGTTTGTCAGAGGATATTATTATCTGCTTATGAGAATCATAGAGGGCATTAAACGTATGAAAGAACTCTTCTTGGGTGGATTCCTTCCCGGCTATAAAGTGTATATCGTCGATAAGCAATATGTCTACATTCCTGTATTTTTCCCTGAACTGTCGGGTGGCCCTGTGCTGGATTGCCTCTATTAATTCGTTTGTAAACTGTTCGCTGGATATATAGTGGACCTTTATGCTGGGGTTGTTTTCTATTGCGTAGTGCGCGATTGCCTGCATTAAGTGGGTCTTGCCGAGACCTACCCCGCCGTATATAAAGAACGGATTATATGCGCGGGCAGGATTCTGGGCGACCGCAGTTGCAGCCGCAAACGCAAAGCGGTTGGAAGGGCCTATAACGAAGTTTTCGAATCTGTATTTGGGATTTAGTTTTATTGCCTGTCTTGGTGGAAGGGTTTTGTTTGATGAAGTTCCTTCTTTTTCAGGAAAAAGGTCTGGTCTTACCGTAAAGTGGATAGAGACCGTCTGGCCACTTCTGGAAATAGCGCGTCTGATGGTGTCGTTGAAGTTTTCTTCTAACCAGGACTTAAAAAAGCTATCAGGAACAGCAAGTTCTATTAGGTCTTGGGATTCCTTTATAGGGATAAGTGGGTGGAACCATGTCTTATACTGGGGTTCCTCTATCTCCTGACGTATGTTTTCCAATAACGTATCCCACATAAATCTAATGGTTTTACACAAAATTAACAAGTTTTCCACAGGTAAATAGAGACGACTTGAGCTATTATAACACCTGTTTTGCCTTTTATCAATTCAATCGCTTTCCATATTTGCGCAAAAACAATTTGACCCATAAGGGGTTTTAAGTATATAATGCTATCACTATGAAGAAAAACTTAAAACCAAAGAGTAACCTAAGAAGGAAGAGAACCCATGGTTTCCTTGAAAGGATGTCCACCAGGGGTGGTCAGAAGGTCCTAAAAAGGAGACGGGCAAAGGGGCGCAAGAGGCTGACGGTCTAAATTGGCCCGCGTGGGTTTTATCAAGAAAGACAAGATCTTTTCCAGGCTAAGGAATGCTAGCCTGGTGCAAAGGGGCGGTGTATACCTCTATTATGAGATTGTAGGCCCGGACGAATTTGATGAGTGGGGAATATCAGGAGGAAAAGAGGAAGTTCTTCTAGGGATACGGGTTGGTCGGTGTCACAAGAAGGCAGTAGAGAGGAATAAGCTGCGACGCTGGGTCAAAGAGATCTTCCGTGGATATTTTAGGGATTTCGATGCCAGGGGGGAGCGGTACCTGTTTTTGGTAAGCATAGGGATAAAGGATAGACCGCTGTGTTTTGGGGACGTGAAACAGATTCTAAAGGAGTTATTATCAGATGTCATTAAAGGCGCTGTTCCTGATAGGAATAAAGGGATATAAAAAATTTATATCTCCTTTATTTCCAAATAGTTGCAGGTTTTATCCCACGTGTTCGTCCTATGCCTATGAGGCCATCGAGCGCTATGGCGTGCTGAGAGGCGGGTATATGGCCTTGAAGCGGATATTGCGATGCAATCCCTTTTCTAGGGGAGGCATTGATCCTGTGAGGT
>JALVWL010000065.1 GCA_027034965.1 Candidatus Omnitrophota bacterium | reverse complement strand
TTAATTTAGCGGGAACTCCCCATCTGTAAAGATGGGGATGAGAGCCAATTTCTGTTTTTTCCGTTCCTTGATATAATGGATGGATGAGGTTACGAAAGGCAGCGCATACAGTATATAAGACGCAATACCATATAGTATGGGTAACGAGATATAGGAGGAAAATATTAGTTAAAGGAGTGAGGGGTTATCTGAAGATAAAGTTAGAGGAGGTAAGGAAGTATTATCCTGATTGGGAGTATGTGGAGATAGGGATGGAGGCGGATCATATTCACATACATATGATAATACCGCCTAAGTATTCAGTAAGTGAGGTAGTAGAGATAATCAAGAAGAATACGAGTAGAGCATTGAGAGAGAAGTTTGAATTTCTAAGCAAGGTATATTGGGATGGGAGGGGGATATGGGGAAGAGGATATTTTGTTTCGACGGTTGGAATAAACGAGGAAATAATCAAGAAGTATGTAAGGTATCAAGGAACGGAAGAAACAGGACAAGCGGAGCTTGAATTATAAAAAGCACCACGCCTGTAAAGGCGTGGGTATCTATATGAAACCTTTACGCCAGATAATCTCAGATACGGTCTTCATTGGTTTTGTCCAGGTCCTTTCAGTTTTTTCTTCTATTGTAAGCATAGGCGTTATCTTACGCTTTTTAGGGATAGAGCAGTATGGATTGCTCGCTGTCTATAGATTATTTACTTCAAAGGGACTTTTGATGTTATCCGAATTAGGCTTGCGTAAACCTTTTGCTAGAGAGATAGCCGCTGCTAAAGAATCAATAGATAGATCACTGTTATCGGACCTATTGGGTGGTGTTGTTTTTGTATCTTTTGTGATTGGTATTTTGTTGTCCATTTTTTTGTTTTTATTGGGACCTCTAAAAATTATTTCTTTCCTTAATATCCCTTTATCTGTGCAACCTTTTTTTTATAAGATTTTGCTTATTACGTTTTGTCTCATACCTATAGAGGTTTTTGGATTATTTTCGAGTTCAGTTTTAGAGGGTTTGAATGAATATAAGGTGTTAAAGGGTGTAGAGCTTGTCCAAATATTAGTCTTGTCTGCTGGGTATATTCTTCTTTCTCTGTGCCATTTTACCTATCAGTATCTAATAGTATTTTTATTAATAACCAATTTTATATCGTCGTGTTATAAGTCTTATATAGCATTATTATTGAGCAAAAGTGCAATTGAAACTAACATAGGAAAGGTTTTAAGAGCCTTAAGGCCAGTTTTATATCAGGCTAAGTATTATATGCTTGCGACTTTTTCTAGCGTAATTGGAAATTATTCGCCTAATTTCATTATGTCTGTTATGTTTAGTCCTTCTTATGTTGGGTATGCAGATATAGTCCAAAAATTACCTCGTATAATAAAGAATTCTTTTGGTTTTATTGGACAGAATCTTATGGTAGTAACATCAGAGCGGAATGCTATTGGGGATAGGAAGTTTATTAGTGCTTTGTTTAATAAGGGAATTAAATTGTATCAATTTATATTAATCCCTATCTCGTGTGTTTTTTCTGTTTATAATCAGTATGTTATGAAACTATGGGTTGGGGAAGATATTGCTTCTTATTTGTCGGGCTATGCCTTCTGGGCTATTTTATCTATAGCTTTTTTTCCAATAGCCAGTTTTGGATGGAATTTCCTCTCAGGATATGCCGTTAAACTAAATAAAATGGCGCTTTTTCAGTGGATTGTGACAACTACTAAAATAATATTCCTTATATGCTTAAGTCCATTTATTGGTATCGGATCCGTTGTGTTAGCTCTGTGGGCATTTGTTATAGTTTTACCGTTCAATATTAGTTATTACAATAAATATCTTGAGCTTGATATTAAGGATTATTGGTTTTCCGTTTCTATAATTTTGATTAGTTCATTGGGTATTTCCTATGTTACTTACGCGATAGATTTATTGTTATCTGATGGTGTTTTCTGGGTTGCTGCTTTTTTATTTGCACTCATCTCTTCGTATATAATTAATTTTTTCCTTTATTTGAAACAGAAAGAGAGAGAAGATGTAGTTAAGTTGATCAATATGATAAAATTGAGGCTCTTGTCCAAGTAAAGGAGTGGAGGTGTTAAAGAAGAGGCTTAAGCAAAATAAATTAAGTATTGGTGGCTGGATAACCATAGGGCATCCTGCTATAGCTGAGATTATGGCAAAATCTGGATTTGACTGGCTTGTCATTGATATGGAGCATACATCTATTGACTTTTTTACGGCCCAGATTTTGATTACTATTATCCAAGGATATGGATTGGATGCATTGGTTAGAGTAGCACAGAATAATGAAATTGAAATCAAAAAGGCCCTCGATGTTGGTGCAGATGGAGTTATCGTTCCTATGATTAATTCTAAAGCAGATGCCCAAAAAGCGGTTTCTTTTGCTAAATACCCTCCGGAAGGTAGCAGGGGAGTCGGCTTATTCAGAGCACAGGGCTATGGTTATTCATTTGAGGAATACAGACAGTGGCTTAAGGATGATATTGTAATAATTGGTCAGATAGAGCATATTAATGCCGTAAATAATATTGAAGATATAATATCCGTAGATGGGATAGATGGTGTGATTATTGGACCGTATGATTTGTCCGGCTCTATGGGGTATCCAGGAGAATATGAGAGAGAGGATGTCAGGAAGGCGATAAAGTCTGTGATTGATAGCTGTAAGAATAAAGATTTTCCAGTTGGTTTTCATGTTATAGAGACAGAGCCTAAAAAGTTTATAGAAAAAGCCAAAATGGGATGTTCCCTTTTAGTATATAGCGTAGATTTTTTCTTTTTAGGTGATAAGGCAAGAGATGGTATTTCGGCTATAAAGGATATGTTTCAATTAGATTGAATATGTTTGGTGCTATAACAGTATTTTTGATTATATTGACCTTGCTTTGGCTGTGGTATATGTATAGCCGTCAGGCCTATGTGTTAGCTTTGTTTATTGTATTTTTATTTTCCTCCATCTGGCGTCTTACAGGAGCCGTTATAATAGACTTTTACGGCCCATTTTATTCTGATGAGTTATTCAAGTATATTGGTGGAACTAATGGTCTCTATACTCTAATTTCCTTTCTTTTATTTTTTTTTTTTTTTTTTTTTTTTTTTTTTTTATTTTTGTTATATTTTTTAATCTTGATAGAGGAGTCATTATATACACCTCTCTTTGTTGTAAAAATATATGGTGTTTTATTGGAATCTTGGGTATTATGGCTATTGATACTATTGTATGCTGCTGTTTTGATTGAAACCATTAAGATAGGAGAGTTCCCTTTAATAAGCGGACTGGAACGATGGAGGTATTTCAGAGAATTTGCTGGTCCGTTAACCAAATATGTATTTAGTACTATTATTTCTACTACTGCCTTTTTGCATGGTTATTTATATGTTTTTTTCAGATTTAAGTGTCCGAATAAGTTTTATCGGAGATTGGTTTGGATAGCGATTATATTACAGCAGGCTATATTTTTTGCACAGGGAAATAAATTTACCACGCCTTTTTTCACCCTCTTATTTACGTTATCTGTTGCTAGTATTGTCTTTCTACGAAAGGAAAAGCGTAGCTTTCTGAGTTTGTTT
>JALVWL010000064.1 GCA_027034965.1 Candidatus Omnitrophota bacterium | reverse complement strand
ACCAGATGGAAAGAGCCAAGTAACTGTTGAGTATGAAGACGGCAGACCTGTCAGGATCTTGAATGTGGTTATCAGTGCCCATCATAGCAGCGGCATTGATATGGAGCAATTGCGAGAGGATATAAAGCGAGAGGTTATCTACAACGTCCTGCCGGAAGATATGTATGATAAGGAGAGTCTGGAGTGTCATATAAATGCTACAGGCAGGTTTGAGCTGGGTGGTCCGGCAGCAGATACCGGTCTTACCGGGCGGAAGGTTATAGTCGATACTTATGGGGGGATGGGGCGCCATGGAGGGGGGTGTTTCTCTGGAAAGGATCCAACAAAGGTTGACCGTTCAGCCGCTTATATGGCGCGCTATGTGGCAAAGAATATAGTTGCCGCTGGATTGGCTGATAGGTGCGAGGTGCAGTTCGCCTATGTGATTGGCGTGGCCCATCCGCTTTCTGTTATGGTGAATACCTTTGGTACAGGGAAGGTTTCAGAGGAAAGGATAGTTGAGATTATAAACCAGGTCTTTGACCTGACCCCGAATGGTATAATAAACGCACTTGATCTAAAACGACCTATCTATTATGATACAGCGGCCTATGGACACTTCGGCAGGGAGCTTGAACACTTTACCTGGGAGCGCCTAGACAGGGTGGAGCAGATACGTTCCCTGGCCTTTGCTTAAGTTATACCATTTAGCCGAAATCAGACCTTAACGCTATTTCTGGGTAGTCCTGCTGGTTTATGGTATTGTTGATTTTATTGCAAAACCAATTGATAGAGTATAGAATATAATCCCAAATTATGTAATAGGGATTTGTGATATAATAGAACTCGTAGTAGGACAAAGAAAAATAACTAAAAACTAAAAACGCAAAACTAAAAACCACAACTCAAAAGTAAAAACTGATTTTAATTTAGACAGGGGAGGTAGATCTACAAGGAGTAAGGTGTTGCGCAGGAACTGGGAGCTTGGCCGACAATAAAGGGGCAAGGGTAAAAGGGATAAAATAAAAAGATTTAAGTTTTAAGCTGTGGATTTGACTTTTGAGATTTTAGATTTGAGTTATATTTGGATAAGGGAAAAGAGGTTTGATTAACAAAGCGATGCAAGAAAAAAATTCTAGTGCATAATCCGGAATAATGCTATGAAAAGATGCGTGTTGAAATCCAAGATACACAGGATAAAGGTTACTCAGACAGAGCTCTATTATGAGGGCAGTATCACGCTTGATAGTCAGCTCTTAAGGAAGGCCGATATCCTGCCCTATGAGAAGGTAGAGGTCTTGAATCTGAGCACTGGTTCTCGCATAGAGACCTACGCAATTGAGGGCAAGGCTGGCAGTGGCGAGGTCTGTTTAAACGGTCCCGCTGCTAGGACCGCCCAGGTCGGGGATGAGATAATTGTCCTCTCTTATAGGTGGATAGAGGAAGACGAGATCCCGCCAAGGCCAATCATTATAAATGGAAGGTCCTGATATGTTGCAGATAGTTACGTATCCCGATCCATCTCTAAGAGAACCCTGCCAGGAGGTAACTTCCTTTGATGAGGATTTAAAGACGCTTGCCTCTGAGATGGCCAGGGCAATGTATAAGTACGATGGGATAGGTCTGGCCGCTCCCCAGGTAGGTATAAGGAAGCGAATTATCACCGTTGATGTGGGCAAGGGATTATTGAAACTGATAAATCCGCGCATACTTGAGATAAGCGGTGAGGAAGAGGAGATGGATGAGGGATGTCTGTCTTTGCCAGGGGTCTTTGTGCCGGTGAGGCGCAAGATAGGCCTGGTTCGTTTCGAGGCCTGGGATATCAATGGCAGGTCGAGAGAGTGGAAGGTAAGCGGGCTCCTTGCGCGGGTAATACAGCATGAGGTGGATCATCTCGACGGTATCCTTATGATTGATAGGACTCATAAACCAATAGAGGGTGAGGCAAAAGAGAGGATAAAAGCACTGGAGGAGGGATATGCACGCCTGTCCTAATAAGGAGAGAAACCTGGATCGTTGTAATTGCACCTATGAGCCTTGTTCCAGAAAGGGGATATGCTGTGAGTGTATTGCCTATCATAGGTCAATGGGGCAATTGCCTGCCTGTTATTTCCCAGCAGAGGCAGAGGCCACCTATGATAGGTCGATAGGTTATTTTGTCAGGCTCTATCAAGAAGGCAGACTCTGATAATGAAGCGGAAATTGTTGGGGGTTAACATAGACCACGTGGCTACGCTCAGGCAGGTGCGAGGTACGAGTTATCCTGACCCAGTATTTGCCGCAAGACTCTGTGAATCATCAGGTGCAGATTCTATTGTTGCCCATCTCAGAGAGGATCGTCGCCATATACAGGATAGGGATATGTTTGCGATAAAGAAGGCCATAGGCATACGTTTTAATATGGAGATGTCCATTGCCAAGGATATCGTCGAGGTGGCGTTAAGGCTTAGGCCCCATCAGGCAACTCTGGTTCCAGAAAAGCGTAAAGAGCTTACCACCGAAGGGGGCCTGGACGTAATCGGCCAATTCAGAC
Organism: Candidatus Omnitrophota bacterium; assembly: GCA_027034965.1. GTDB lineage: Bacteria > Omnitrophota > Gorgyraeia > S143-82 > S143-82 > S143-82. The sequence goes on along the minus strand of JALVWL010000064.1, from coordinate 12,211 downwards.
GTCTCAAGAAAACAGTTGAAAGGCTGAAGAAGGCAGGGATAGAGGTAAGCCTTTTTATAGAGCCGGATATAGCGCATATAAAGACCGCTGAGGAAATAGGGGCTAATATAATAGAATTGCACACCGGAAGGTATGCAGACGCCCATACCAAGAGGGAAATGAAATCCGAGTTAAGACGAATAATCAAGGCAAGTGAATATGCCTTTAATCGGGGTTTGGTAGTAAATGCTGGGCACGGTCTTCACTATGAAAATGTCCGCCCGATTGCTGAGATTCCAGAGATAAACGAATTGAATATAGGCCATTCCATAATATCCTATGCCGTCCTGTATGGTCTCAAAAAGGCGGTCAGGGATATGCGCCGTCTCTTGGCGACTTGATTTCTTTCCTAACAGTATTTTCCACGATTGAGATAGTTGAAATAAAAGGCCCCGATTTATTATTACTTTTAAAAAGTTTTTAGGACATGTTGACAAGTCTGTTTATTTGGAGTATATTAAAAAAGGCGAGCAAGGTTAAAAGGGAAAACGTCCCCCACGGGAGGCAAACTCTTCGCCACCTGGAGTTTGCCTCTCTGCCCTCCCAACTCTCCTGAAATGCCCAAAATTTTCTCTAAAAATTCCTCCAAAAATTCTTGACAAAATTCTCCCCTTGAATACAATATATTGTGGGTAAGGCATCAGTGAGACACAATATATTGTGGATTTTGGGTAAAACCTGTGAAATAGCTGTGGATTCTTGTGGAAAGGGGGACATTGATGCGAATCACTACACTTGGCTTTCCAAGGATTGGGAAAAATCGTGAGCTAAAATTCTTATTGGAGTCTTTCTGGAGGAAGGAGATATCGGAAAAAGAGTTTCTCAAAGGGGTAGAGAAGGTCAAAAGAGAAAATCTCCTTTTGCAGGTGGATAATGGTGTTGATATCGTTCCTGTGGGAGATTTTTCCTTGTATGACAGCGTATTGGATACTGCCTGGATGTTTGGATGCGCTGGAAAAAGGTTTCGTTTCTCTCCTTCTGCCTCCTGGCTTGAGAGGTATTTTGTATATGCCAGAGGCGACAGCAAGAACCCTGCGCTTGAGATGACAAAGTGGTTTGATACGAATTATCATTACATTGTCCCTGAAATAGATGGTGTGTTTTCTCTAGAATACAATTGGCTTGTTGATGAATTTAAGTGGGCGAAGAAGGTTTTAACAGGTAAAAAGGTAGAGTTAAAGCCAGTTCTGATCGGGCCATATACATTTATAAAACTGTCCAAACCAAAGGATAGTGAAGAGCTTATCTCTCTGATGGAGGCTATCTTCCCATTATATAGAGAGGTAATTAAGTCATTAGTTGATGCAGGGGCAAGATACTTTCAGATAGATGAGCCTGCATTGGTCTATGGCGAGGATAAAAAGGCAGTGAGGCTGCTTGGTAGGTTCTATTCTCAGATAAATTCAGAGTTTGGAAAGAAGACGAAGTTCATCCTTCAGACGTATTTTGGCTCAATAGAGGAGCATTTTAAAGAGGCAGTTACCTGGGGGTTTGAGTATATCGGACTGGATATGGTTCGGGGCAGAGAGGCAAACCTTAAGGCGATCTCTTGCACCAAGATCAAGGGAGGCCAGGGATTTGTCCTGGGAGTGGTTGATGGCCGCAATGTCTGGCGCACAGACTACTCCCAGGTCATTTCCTTGCTAAAGAAGCTGTCTAAAAAGATAGACCTATCAAAGGCAATGCTTTCACCTTCTTCTTCTCTGCAGTTTGTCCCTTATGCAGTTGAAGGCGAAGACCTTGGCGAGGTTCAGGATTATCTCGCGTTTGCTATTGAAAAGCTCGGAGAATTAACCGATCTGCGCAAGGCATTAAAGGAAAACAAAAAGATTATCTCTGAGAATAAGCGTTTGTTTGTCAGGTGGGCTAAGGAGCCGTTTAGAAACGATATCTCTGTCAAGCAGAGGATGAAGTCCCTTTCAGAGACAGACTTTAGCCGCCCGGCTCCGTTTAAGAAGCGTTTTGCATTGCAGAAAAAGGCCTTGGGTCTGCCTATGTTTCCAACGACTACGATTGGCAGTTTCCCTCAGACGCAGGATGTGCGCCGTATGCGCAGGCTGTATCGCACTGGCCAGATAAGCAGGCTTGCCTATGATGTGTTTATTGCAGGCAAGATAAGAGAAGTAATAAAGATTCAGGAAGACCTTGGCCTTGATGTCCTTGTGCACGGTGAGTTTGAGCGCACGGATATGGTTGAGTTCTTTGGGATTAAGATGAAGGGATTTGCGTTTACGAAAAATGGATGGGTGCAGTCTTATGGTTCAAGGTGTGTGCGTCCGCCGATAATCTATGGTGATGTCTCAAGGCCAGAGCCGATGACCATAAACGAGGTGCGCTACGCACAGGAGCAGACAGACAAACCAGTAAAGGGTATGCTTACCGGACCTATTACCATATTGAACTGGTCATTTGTGCGCACAGATATTGCCCGCAGGGATGTTGCATATCAGATAGCGCTTGCGCTTCGCGATGAGGTTGCAGACCTTGAGGCCGCAGGCATATCTATAATACAGGTAGATGAACCTGCACTGAGGGAGGGTCTGCCTCTAAAGAAGCGCCAGCAAAAGGCATATCTGAACTGGGCAGTAAAGGCATTCAGACTTGCCACTGCTGTTGCAAGGTCTGAGACCCAGATTCACACCCATATGTGTTACTCTGATTTTAATGATATCATTGAGGCGATATCTGCGATGGATGCGGATGTCATAAGCATTGAAAACGCCCGCAGCAGGGGTGAGCTATTGGATGTGTTTAAGGAGTATAAATATGATAAATGCATTGGCCCAGGTGTATATGACATCCACAGCAAGCGCGTTCCACCGGTAAGTGAGATGGTTGAGCTCTTGGAGGAATGCCTTCGCAGGGGGATAAAGAAAGAGCTTCTGTGGGTCAATCCTGACTGCGGCCTGAAGACCCGCGACTGGCCAGAGACGAAAAAGGCGCTGTTGAATATGGTCAAGGCCGCAAAAGTGATAAGGGAAAGGTACGGAAAGAGATAAAGCATTGGTTCATATAAAGTCAAGGGGGAGGGCATGATTAAGTATATAAGAAAAAGAGACGGCAGGCTTGAGAAGTTCAATCCAGAAAAGATAGAGGCAGCGATATTTAACGCTGCAAAGGCCGTTGGTGGTAAGGACCGCTCTACTGCGCAAAAGATAGCCAATCAGGTGGTCTCTATCCTTGAGATTATGTATAAGGATGAGCGCGTGCCTACTGTGGAAGAGGTCCAGGACTTAGTTGAGAAGATGCTCATTGAAAACGGCCATGCCAAGACAGCAAAGGCATATATCCTTTACCGAGAACAGCATTCCAAGATAAGGCAGGTGCACCAGCTGCTTAAGGATGCTGTGGATATGATAGATGACTACATCAATCAGAAGGATTGGAAGGTAAAGGAAAATGCCAATATGGGTTATTCTCTTCAGGGTCTTAACAACTACATCTCAACTACGGTTGCAAGTGGTTATTGGCTTACTAAGGTCTATCCCAAAGAGGTTGCAGATGCCCACCGCAGTGGTGATTTCCATATACATGACCTTGGCTCAATAAGCGTGTATTGCTGTGGATGGGACCTAAAGGAGCTTCTGTTGAGGGGATTTGGTGGTGCCTATGGAAAGGTTGAATCAAAACCACCGAAGCATTTTCGCACTGCACTTGGTCAGATAGTAAACTTCTTCTATACCCTGCAGGGTGAGGCAGCTGGTGCGCAGGCGTTTTCAAACTTTGATACCCTTCTTGCTCCGTTTATCTATTACGATAACCTTACCTATGAACAGGTAAGACAGTATATGCAGGAATTTATATTCAATATCAATGTACCTACCAGAGTTGGGTTCCAGACACCGTTTACGAATATAACTATGGACCTAACTATTCCAGATATGTTCAAAGACGAATACGTGATAATCGGTGGTGAACTCAAGGATAAAAAGTATGGCGAGTTCCAGAAGGAGGCGGATTGGATAAACCGCGCATTCTGCGAGATAATGATAGAGGGCGACGCCAAGCACAGGATATTCTCATTTCCTATACCTACTTATAATGTTACCAAGGACTTTGATTGGGACAATCCTCTACTTGAGCCATTGTGGGAGATGACTGCAAAGTATGGAATCCCTTATTTCTCCAACTTCATAAACAGCGATATGGACCCGTCCGATGCAAGGAGTATGTGCTGTCGCCTGAGATTGGACAACAGGGAGCTGCGCAAGAGGGGAGGGGGACTCTTTGGCTCTAACCCTATGACTGGTTCTATTGGTGTAGTTACGCTGAATATGCCGAGATTGGGTTATCTCTCGGATAATGAGGAAGAGTTCTTCGCCAGGCTTGAGAGCCTGCTTGAGCTGGCAAAGACATCGCTTGAGATAAAAAGAGAGGTGCTTGAGCAGTTTACTGACCAGGGGCTTTATCCATATTCTCGCCATTACCTTGCAGGGATAAGGCAGCGTTTTGGCTCTTATTGGGCAAATCACTTCTCAACAATCGGTGTGGTTGGGCTTAATGAGATGTGCCTGAACTTCCTTGGCGTTAGCATTGCCCATCCAGAGGGCAAGGCGTTTGCAGTAAAGGTGCTCTCTTACATCCGTGAGAAGATGCTCGCGTTTCAGGAAGAGACCGGACACCTTTATAATTTAGAGGCAACGCCAGCTGAAAGTACTGCCTATAAATTGGCAAAGATGGATAAAGAGAGGTTCTCGGATATAATCACCCAAGGTGAGTCAGAGCCGTATTACACAAACTCATCACAGCTACCAGTAAACCATACTGATGATTTGTTCTGGGCATTAGACCATCAGGATGACCTTCAGACCCTTTATACCGGAGGCACAGTCTTTCACATCTTCTTGGGTGAGAGCTTAGACAGCGGTGAGACCGTGAAGAAATTGGTAAAGGTTATCTCTGAAAATTATCGCCTGCCTTATTTTACAATAACACCTACGTTTACCATCTGTCCTAATCACGGACTTATCCCCGGAGCGCACTTCAGGTGTCCGTATGAGGAGTTAGAGCAGGCAGGCGTTAGTGATAATTAGGAAAAAATAGTTGTTAGACAAACTCAAAAGAAGGGGGGATTGTTATGGGAAAGTGCAAAGTTGAAGTCTTCTCAAGGGTGACAGGATTCTTCCGTCCAGTCCAGGAGTGGAACAAGGGCAAGCAGGAAGAGTTCAAGGACAGAAAGACCTTCAAGGTCAAGGAGGCATCAGTTGCTCCCAATTGCAGGAATACAGAAACTCTCGTTGGTTGATTATCCCGGGCACCTGTGCGCGATAGTATTTACTCAGGGCTGTAACATGCATTGTCCTTATTGCCACAATGTCAGCCTTGTGCCGTGTGAATACGAAGGGGGAGATGCGTATGCCCAGAGGTGGGAAGAGGTATTTGACTACCTCTCCCACCGACAGGGCTTTATAGAGGGGGTCTGTATTACTGGCGGCGAGCCAACCCTCCACAGGGAGCTTCCAAATTTTATCCACGAATTAAGGGTATTGGGTTATAAGGTGAAATTAGATACCAATGGAACAAACCCCGGGATGGTAGAGGTCTTGCTGAGAGAGTCGCAGATAGACTATGTGGCAATGGATATAAAGACCAGATTTGAGAGGTATAATGAATTAGGGATAACGAATTTAGAGCTTATTGAGAATATAAAGAAGACAAAGGACATCATTATGCAGCTTGCGCCTGATTATGAGTTTCGCACAACCGTTGTGCCGGGAATAGTAGAGGAGGAAGATGTCAGGGATATCGTTGAGGAGATAAAAGGCGCCAGGCGTTATGTGTTTCAGGCATACCATTCTGAATACGTGCTTGAGCCAGACCAGAGCCCTGCCACAATGGTCCCGCCAGAGAAGATCCGCGAATACGTAAAGATAGCCTCTCCTGTGATAGGTGAGGTAATCGTGCGCGGATACGGAGATAGCCAATCCTTTAGAATAACCTGCTGCAGTTGAACTTAATGAGACTAAATTTTCCAGGAAAAATCCGTCTCACAAGTGATGACAAAATGAGTGACAATTGAGTGATAGGTATTAATCTACATTTGCCGATTTTTAGATTCAAATATTGTAAAACCAACCATCCTAGGAAGTGATTTTTCTATTTTCAAAATAAATTGTATGTATTACTATAAATATAGGTAAGATTGGAACCATCTTAAAAAGGGGGGAGGAGATGGCAAGGTGGTTACGAGTTGTTTCCCTATTTTCATTCCTTCTTTCTCTATGTGTATATGCTATGGCAGAAGAGACTCCAGATTGGCTTAAGCGCGTAGAGCTTTCTATCCAGTATGAAACGGATCAGGCACCGACTTTCTATTTTCAAATGGTTCAGCCATTGCGTTCAGGGATTGATGATGTGTGGTTCTATCAGCCTCGAATCTCCCTCTCAGGCGATAGGTTTACCTATAATCTTGGCATAGGTTATAGGCGTATAGTCAATGATGACCTATTATTAGGTGCGAATATATTCGGTGATTATGAAGATACCTACGAACACGGGCGGATTGGCTTTGGCCTAGAGGCACTGACCCAGGTCCTTGAGGCAAGATTAAATACCTATTTTAGATTGACTGATACACGTAAGGTATCGGATACGGATAGTTCTACTGTGTATGAACGCGTTGCCAACGGTGCTGATTTTGAATTGGGTTCCCCTGTCCCCTATCTGCCTTGGCTTAAGGTCTATGCATCTGGATTCTGGTATGACTTCAGTAGATTCCCTGATAAGAAGGGATGGAAGGTTCGCGCTGAAGCTAAATTAAATGATAGTGTTTGTCTTGAATTTTATACCTGGGATGACAATAAGGGAGAACAGGAGTATGGCGGAAGATTGAGATTCTTTACGAAATTTGATACCATTTCTGATTTCAAAGATGCATTTAGGCCTTCACAGGAGGCCTTTCCGAAGAAGGATCTGCATAAAGAGTTATTGATCCCAGTGGAGAGAAATTACGATATAGTTGTTGAGAAGTGGGCAGAGACTTCTTCTGTTACTGTTGAGATTGCGAGGGGCAATTAAAATATAAGGAGGGGTGAAGATGTATAGATTACATAATTTTGTTATAGTATGCCTGATCTTATTGTGCGCCTCTCTTCCTCATGTCGGTTATGCGGCTCAAGTTGATGTAACTCCAGAGGTATATAAGGTTACGATAAATAAGATAGAGTTTCACAATTCTACTACTAATACCTGGGTTACGGTAGGACAAGGAGATATGACCTTTGATATCGCCTCGGTCAATGCAGGGGCAACGGTTGGTGGTTATGTTAGCGGTAAACCGATCCCTGCGGGTACATACGATAAGGTCAGGATTACTGTTTCCAGATATATGTCGATAAAGATACATGCCAGTTATGGCGGAACCGATTACTACACTACTTCCTCGAGTATGGATGTAAATGCTATAGGCGTCAGGGCAGTTGTTGCATCTACCAATTCTTCTGATTACGCAGAAGGGGTGGTGGTTAGCCCTGATACTTCTAATGGTATTCATTATGAGGTAATCGGAGATTATTTTACTGATACACAGACGTTTCCCACGCCGGTTACGATTCAAAAGGGCAGTTCAGGCAAACTTAAAGTCGCATTCGATGTAACCAACTGCTGTTCACTCTATACCGGAGACAATAATCCCCCATGGGGGACGACAGCATTTTTCTATCCTGGTGCACCGACGGTGTCGGCTAGTTTTGAGTAGGGCTATCGGCCAGCCTTCTGCAGATGACGATAAAGCCTGTATGGGCGACCATCCTGTGGGCGGGTCTCAAAGATCGCGGGCCAATGTCCCACGGACGAAGCAGGGTCTCGATTATCTCTATATAGGAGAATTTTCCTAGTTCTTTTAATCTATCGCAGTATTGTTTTACCTGTATAGCCGTTGGTATGAATGCCAGGACATTTGCACCGGCAAGCACGGCATTTGATACGTTTTCAATTACATTCCATGGCTCTGGTACGTCGATAAATGCAGCGTTAAATCCGCTTTCATCAATGCCTTCGCTGGCATCTTTTACCTTTACTATAAAGTTGTTTTTTGCCCCAAGGAATCCTTCAACTCTTTTGCGTCCCTGTTTTGCAAAGTCCTCCCTGCGTTCATAGGTAACGAGCATGCCTTGCTCGCCAATGGCGTTGAGTATTGCGATACTGAGCGCACCAACACCGAGCCCTATTTCCAGCACTTTGTAACCTGGCCGTATGTCTGAATAGTATATTAGCAAACCTAAATCTTTTGGATAGATAGGCTGGGCATTCCTCTTGACATTCAGTACATACTGGCGCATTGTTGGTCTAAAGACCCAGGCAATACCGCCGTCTAATTCTATCTTGGTCCCTTCCTCTAGGCCGATTAGCAATTCGTGGGGATGTTGGCGTGAGTAGAGGGAGAATTTCTTCCCTCTGGATAAGACAAACATCCGTTCCCTGCGCTTTTTGTCTACAACGACGACAAGGTCCCCTTCTTTGAATTTCATTATTGGTTCTCCAGTTTAAAGATAAAGAAGCCCACGAGAGGACTTGAACCTCCGACCCGCGGTTTACGAAACCGCTGCTCTGCCAACTGAGCTACGTGGGCCTTTTAGTGCAATTCGCCTTCTATGGCAAAGTCTATCTTTTCCAAGGGATTGACAATAGCCGATGCAACATTCGCTGTGTGAGATGAGATGCGCTTTAGGTACCTCAAAAATAGAGTATACCCTACAATCTTGTCTGCTGAAAAGTCTTTTCTTGCTGACAGGCTCCTGATGAGGCTTTCGACTTGCTTAGAGATATCTTTATGCCTTATCATTATCTCCTTGGCCTTTTCATAGTCAGAACCCTCAAATGCAGATATTACCTCTTCAAGGTCCGTCTTTACCTGATTTACCAATGACATAATCAATATACCGAAATCATCATCGATACCGTCCTTTATTATTGATGTTAGTTCAAACACGTTTTTCGCGTAGTCTCCTATACGTTCGGCATCTTTTACAATGCTCATAAATACAAGGCAGGCAACAAAGTCTTCGCGAGGATTTATCGATAGGTGTTCTACTAATCTCCTGCGGATCTCCTGTTCTTTTTTATTTACGCTCTTGTCTTCGGCGTAGAGTTCGGATTTAATCTTTTCTGCACTGCCTTTTTCCTTCAGACTTTCCACGGCCTTTTCTACCATCCAGAGATCTATTTTTAGCATATCGATGAATTCTGCTACGATGTTTGACAGAAAACTCTCTCCTCTCCAGGCCTCCAGCAATTGTTTAAACATAATCTACCTCCCTAATAGTACTATTATTAGTGGTATCAACCCAAATACGCATATCAGATATATTATTGCATATCGGCGCTTCTTTGCGCAAGCCTGTCCAAATGCCTTTGCTAATGTTATTGGTATGGCCCTTAACGGCGGAATACCATAAAATATCAGGATGCCGAGGATGTTAAATAATAGATGAACCAGCGCCGCCGTTAGGGCTATGGTTTCGCCCTCACCCGCCAATACAAGGGATGCCATAAGTGCGGTCATAGTGGTGCCTACGTTTGCACCTAGGGTGAAGGGGAACACCTTTTCCAGAGATAGGAGCCCTGCACCTGCCAGTGGAACCATAAGGGATGTTGTTATGGAACTTGACTGTACCACAGATGTTACTAGAAAGCCCAGGAACATAGCGATTAGTCCCGTGCGGAATATGTATTGGTCGATAAGGACCTCTATCTTGGATATCATCTTGGTCTTTAGGAATTTGACGATGTATATGAGTGCGAATAGGAGCATAGATATGGAAATGGTGAATAATATCACTACTGCCCAGAATTTTGGGAGGGGCAAGGTCTTTGCAATGAAGTGTTCTATTAGCTTTGCGACGGGTTTTATCCACATACTTATCGGGCTTGCAAACTTTACACCGCCAATATGTTCAAATAATCCCGTTGCCTTGGTTGCAAGGTTGGCTAGTATGTGAAATTTTAATTCCAGGGGCAAGAGCACAAGTACAGTCAATATATTAAAGAAGTCGTGTACTACTGCGGCTGATATGGCCCGTTGAAATTCTGTACGCCATTTTATCTGCCCTATTGCAACAATCGTATTAGTGACAGTTGTGCCGATATTTGCCCCCATAATGATAGGAACGGCAAAGGATAGTGGTAGTACACCGCTTCCAACGAATCCGACAACAAGGGATGTGGTAAAAGAAGAGCTCTGGGCAATGGAGGTTACCAGTATTCCAACGAATAGACCCACCAGTGGAGAGGATGTGTTGGCCAGGAATTCTTTTACTACGTCCTTGCCGATGAATTTACAGGTTACCCCGATGAGCTCGATACTCAGAAAAAAGAGATATAGCAAGAGGAGGATAACGATGGTGTTAAGTGCGAAACTAATTATCCTGTTTTTCTTGAGATAGGCTAGCATATTCGGCTCCTTTAGCTTTTAGCCAACCAATTACCTTTTCCCTTATTGCATCGCGTATTTTGCGCGTATGTTCCATTATCTCTTCTTCATCTCCAGTTAGGTTTGCTGGATCAGGGAAACCCCAGTGTAGTCTTTGCCCTCCACCTGGAAAGACCGGACAGCGCTCGGCATTTGCCTCGTCGCATACAGTGATTACATAATCAAATTGAATCCCTTTATCGAGGAATTCATAGACGGATTTTGTCTTATTATTTGATATATCTATGCCGAGCTCAGACATTGCCTTGACCACATAGGGATTGAGTTTGCCTGGTTCTAGCCCTGCACTATAGGCTCTAAATCTTCCTCCAGAGTAATAGGAAAGGAAGGCCTCTGCCATCTGGCTCCTGGCAGAGTTGTGGATGCAGACAAACAATACGGATGGCCTTGTTTGTGTAGACATCGCGGCATTCTATCAAAGAATATCCTGCCAATCAAGGGGATTTTTTCTCCTGTAAATTCTTTCTTAATAAAAAATTTTCTTCATTCTCCATGCTCCATTCTTCATGCTTGATTATTAATAAGGAAGATGTTTGATTAACAAGGCGATGGAAGAAAAAGAAATCCTAATGCATAGTCCGGGATAATTTGGGTTAATCTAAGGTTATATTCTGGTATAATACAAACAAAATTTGAAAGGTTAAGATGATGGAAAAGATTGCGTTGAGAGATGCCCCTGTAGGGGTGCCGTTAAAGGTAGTGGAATTTGACTGCGGAAGAGAGGCCCAGTGTAGACTGATTGGTCTGGGCATAATTCCAGGCAGTCGAATTGTTATTACAAATAAGTTGTTTGAGGATGGCCCTTTCTCTGTGATCGTTAATGGCACAAAGGTGGTGGTGGGCAGGGGCGTGATAAACCGGATAATGGTTGTAGAGGATAATGATTACGCCTATAAGATTGCGGTTGTAGGTTTTGAGGGTGTGGGGAAAGAGGCCCTCCTGAAGAGGATATGTGGTGATTTTAGTGAGGTGTCTAGTGAAGATTATATTGCGCCGATTCTCCAGGGCAGCAGGATATGGCGGGGCAGACGGATACTTATAGATGTTTTGCCGTCTATTCTGGGGGATTTCCCCTTATCTGTGCGGGATAATCTTGGCTTAAGGATTGCTTTGGAGGGTAGCTATGATAAGATTGTTGTTCTGGAAAAGGAGACAGAGATAGAAAGGGGACTGCTTCTTGTAGAGTATCTGGGTGATTTTGGAAAATCCGTTGTTATGGCTGTAGATAGGGATGCTGATGCCTTATATAGGCTTTCAGGGCTTTCGGATCTCCTTGGGGTAAGAGCAGTGGCAGTGAACATAAGGCGTGGTTATGGAATAGATGCCTTGTTTGAGGCGATTTCTGACAGGGATGGAGCTGATGGACGATTTAATCTGGATCCGTTGATAGAAGAGCCTATCAAGAGACTGATAGCCTGGATATCAGAGGAGCAGTGTAGTCTTGTCTTTCCGGCCAAGGCGGTTGCCTTGAAGTTGTTGGAAACCCCCAGGGATGTGGATGTGTTTTTTAAAAGAGACGACACAAGGGCCAAGGTCAAAGAAATAATCACGCAGGCCGAAAAGGAATTTTTGCAAAAACACGGCTACGAGATATCTAGATATATCTTTGAGTATAGGAGGGGACTGATATTAGGGGCCCTAGAAGATGCCCGAGTATTGAAAAAAGGACTGCTTAATATATTGCGACCCTTGTTTACTGTTATCGGAGGACTTCTTGGCCTCTATGGCTTCTTTCTAGCGCTT